>JAZNDV010000069.1:0-8693 GCA_045588285.1 Eubacteriales bacterium | reverse complement strand
CAGCAGATGTAAGAAGAGATCTGCCGTCATTTTCGTGACCAAGATCGAAAACAATGAGACCGTCAACGAAGGCTTGTGCATTAAATGTGCCAAGGAGTTGGGCATTAAACCCATCAGTCAAATGATTGATCAAATGGGAATCACCGACGAAGAATTGGACGATATGTGCGAGCAGATGAACGGCATGATGGGAGACGGCGACGGCTTTTCCGCTCCCTCCTTCGACGGTTTTGAAGAGGGGGGAGCTCAATCTATGAACCTCTTTCAGAAACTGATGAGCAACCTGACCGGGGGAATGCAGCCTCCTGCTCCGGCTTCCGGCAGCGGATCTTCTTCCGATTCCAAACAAGACGGAGAAAAAAAGAAGGACAAAAAGAATAAAAAACCGGAAGAGCCGAAGCATAAATATTTAGACGCTTTCTGTCAAAACCTTACTGAAAAAGCGCGTAACGGTGCTACCGACCCGGTCATCGGGCGGGAAAATGAAATTTTGCGGGTGTTGCAGATTCTCAACCGCCGTACCAAAAACAATCCCTGTTTGATTGGGGAGCCGGGCGTCGGGAAGACCGCCATCGCCGAGGGGATTGCCCAGCGGATCGTTACCGGAAATGCTCCGGCGAAGATCGCTCGGAAGGAAGTATGGCTTCTTGATCTGACGGCTCTGATTGCCGGAACCCAATTCCGGGGACAGTTTGAAAGCCGTATCAAAGGTTTAATTGAAGAAGTCCGTCAATTGGGGAACATTATCCTTGTTATCGACGAGGTCCACAATTTAGTCGGCGCCGGAGATTCGGAAGGCTCGATGAACGCTGCCAACATGCTGAAACCTGCCCTCTCCCGCGGAGAAATTCAGGTTATCGGTGCAACGACCCTCACCGAATACCGCAAGCATATCGAAAAAGACGCCGCCCTGGAACGCCGTTTTCAGCCGGTAATCGTCAACGAACCTTCCATTGAAGATTCCGTCAAAATGCTGCAGGGCATCAAAAACCGGTACGAGACCTTCCATCATATTCAAGTTCCCCAATACGTTTTGGTAAAAGCGGTGGAACTGTCGGAACGGTACGTCACCGATCGGTATCTTCCCGACAAAGCCATTGACCTTCTGGACGAAGCCTGCTCCAACGCTACGTTAAAAAATCCCATTTACGAAAAGACCTTCCTTGCGGAACAGAAGTTGGCGGAACGGAAGGAAAAAGTCAAAGAACTGGAAGGCAAAGAGGACCCGACCCAAGAGGATTTCGCCGCCATTGCTACTGCAAAGTCCGATTTAATGCGTGCCGAAGCGGAATACGACGCGCTTGTCGCGGAACGGAATGACGTGATCGTAACTCTGGACGATCTTGCCCTGATCATCGAACTTTGGACGGGAATTCCCTCTTCGAAGATCCGGGAACGGGAGCAGAATCAGTTGGCTCGCTTTGAAGACGTCTTGCGGGCGCGGATCAAAGGGCAGGAAGAAGCCGTTGCGAAAGTTTCCGATGCCGTCCGTCGTTCCCGGGTTGCCTTGGTTCCCCGGAAACGCCCCGTCTCCTTTATCTTTACCGGGCCTACCGGCGTGGGGAAGACCGAATTGGTCAAGGTGCTTGCGAAAGAACTGTTCCATTCTCCCGAAACGTTGATTCGTCTGGATATGTCCGAATTTATGGAGAAACATTCCGTTTCCCGTATTATCGGCGCGCCTCCGGGTTACGTGGGGTATGATGATGCGGGGCAGCTGACCGAAAAGGTCCGCCGAAAGCCCTATTCCGTGATTCTCTTTGACGAAATTGAAAAGGCACACCCCGACGTTCTCAACGTTCTTTTACAGATTCTCGACGACGGACGGATCACCGACGCTCACGGAAAAACCGTGTCTTTCGAGCATTGTATCATCGTTATGACCTCCAACGCCGGCTCTCATTCCAAGGCAACTTCTGCCGGATTCAACCGTTCTTCCGAGGAATTGTCTGTGGAGCGGACGAAAAAGGCGTTGTCGGAATTTTTGCGTCCCGAATTTTTGAACCGGGTCGACGAGATCATCACCTTCCGTTCTCTGCCCATGGATGTGTTCCCGGATATCGTTCGCCTTGCCTTGCAGGAACTTGCCGACGGATTGAAAGAACGGGAGATCGGATTTGAATGTACCGAAGAGGCAGTGCGATTGCTGGCAGAAAAATCCTACAGCACCGAATACGGAGCACGGAACGTCCGCCGGGTGGTTCAGACCGAGATCGAAGACCGCGCAGTTCGGATCCTTTGCGAAACCTTTGAAATTCCAAAATCGGTTTCGGTTTCCGTAGTCGATGGAGAAGTGAACGTTTCCCTTGCCTTAAAGTAGTGGCAAAAGTTCAAAAAAACTTTAACACCTCTTGACAAGTAAAACAAAATTCGCTATAATATTGTAAGAATAATTCAATTCAAAAGGAGAAGATATGTTATGAAAAGAATTCTTACCTTCCTCTTGACCCTTTGTCTTCTTGCATCCGTTGCAACCTGCTTCGCATTCTCCGCAAATGCAGAGGAGACGGATATCAAAGTGACGGTCGGTCAGTCTTTCGCATGGAACGAACAAACCACGAAAGCCACCGGGGATACGAAAGCCTCGGCAAATTGGAGCAAGAGCGGCGGTGTCAGCCCCGACGGTCTGTGGAACTATAAGTTTTATTCCCTCAATAAGAAGATTTATCGTCCCCTTGTTTATAACGGAGGCAATTTCGCTTGGTCGTCAAAAGCAGGCACGGATGACGGCGGAGTCGGTATGGCTCGCGTTCGTAATTACGGTGCAAACTTCCACCCCGGCTACGCAGCTGACGTTGTCAAGGAATTTACCTGTCCTTCCGGCGGTACGATTCAGATTTCTTCTACCGTAGCACGTAAGACCGATCTGGCGTCCGGGACCGAGGCCACCGGAACGTCTTTTGCGATCTACGTAGAAGATCGTTTGGTTTATCCGGAAGAAGGAAAGGGAGAATATTTGACCCTGGTTTCTACCCAAACTCAGACCATTAATATTACCGTTGAAGTTGCTAAGAATGAACGGGTTCGCATTCATATCGGTGCTATTGGCGAACAAACCAATGACGACGTTGATATGTCCAATACCATTACTTATAAATCTATTAACGACAACGTGGCGGAAGGTTTGACGGAAGATACTTTGGTTCACTCCGTTATTACCAGAACGGACGATGGTTTTGCAGGTCCCGACGACGATGATAACAAAGACAACAACGTCGGGGAAGATCCCAGACTGCCTACCAGAAAAGAAGGATTGTCCACCGGTGCCATCATCGGGATCGTAGCCGGTGCTGTGGCGGTCGTCGGCATTGCCGTGGTCGTGGTCATCGTTCTGAAAAAGAAACAGCAGGAATAATCTCGGAATAACGTAAAAAGGACAGAGAATTTTCACATTCTCTGTCCTGTTTTTTGTTTTACGTTAGATTCTTGCATCCCAAAGACCGCAGAAACTGTCAATGGGGTCTTTCCCTTGGAAGGCTTCCGCACCGGTAACGAGGTTCTCTACTAACGCCGTCATGGTTTCCGGTTTGGAATCGTAGGCGTTGATGTAGGTTCTCACCTGAGGAATGTCGGCAAGCATCGTGGGAGCGTTAACGCTGATTGCCACCACCGGCAATTCAAAGACGTACCAGGGGATTTCACCGCCGCCCTTGGATAAGCCGAAGGACGGCCTTCCGTTGGCAACGTCACACAAGGTGATGACCAGATCTTGCTCGGATTTGAAATCCTCAATGGCGTTTTTTCCGGCAAAATACAGATTCAGGCTGGGTTTTTCACCCGCGGCGATCTGTTTCTTCATCTTGTCAATGGGACTTTCGTAGATAAATGCATCGAATCCTTTTTCAATTAGGCGATCCCGCAATTCTTCTGCGGGGTTTTTCTTTTGTCCGCCGTCTCCCATCGCCATTTGCACCAATGCGTCCATTGCACCGGCAGCCCCTTTGACGTATACGATCATGACCTTCTTGTATTTTTCGGGGGTCAGGGGAAGCACTCCCTCGTCCTTGTATTTTACCAAAGTAATGCAATCCTTGCTGATGTTCTCGGCGATTTTTTTGTATTCTTCTTTCCCCAATCCCGCTAAGGCTTCCGGGGCGGGGACAAGTTCCTCTTTTTCCTTTTTGTGCAGTCCCATTTTTGCCTTCAGACCCAAAATCCGGGACAACGCCTCGGTCATTCGTTCTTCGCTGATCTTTCCGGTCTTGTAGGCTTCTAACATGGTATTGTAGTCTTCGTCCGGGTCGTTGAAGAACAGGAACATATCACAGCCGGCATTGATGGAAGCCGGAAGCATTTCCTTTCGGGTCATGCGGTCTGTCATGGCGACCATGTGGCTGGCATCGGTGACGACCATGCCGTTGAACCCCAAGGTTTCCCGGAGAAGACCGGTCATGATTTCGGGACACAGGGTTGCCGGCATCATTTCCTCGTCGGAAATTCCGGGGGAAATCTCCCGCATATATTCCGGCATCATAATATGACCGCCCATGACGGCGTCCAGATCTGCGTCAATCAAGGTCTTGTAGACTTTACCGTAAGTCTCAAGCCATTCTTTTTGGTTGAAGGAGTTAACGTTGTTCGCAATGTGGGCATCGCGGAAATCCTGTCCGTTGCCGGGAAAGTGTTTTGCGGCGCAGGCAAAACCGGGAATGGTGTGGGCACCGTCCAAATATGCCTTGCTCATTTCCGCGACCCGGTCCGGGTCATTCCCGAAGGCACGGGAGACTACTTCGGTATTCTGCCAATTGTAGTGAATGTCGCATACCGGTGCAAATGCCATATTGCAGCCGATTGCCGCCGCTTCTTCGTTGGACGTGCGCCCCAGATCGTGGGCGTACCGGGGATTTCCCGTGGCACCGATCTTGATTCCGGATCCAATATAGGTTCCGTCGGAGCAGCTGCCGTTTCCCCCAGCCTCCGTATTGCAGGCGATGAAAAGGGGGATTTTTGCATTGGTCTGCAGAATTCGGTTCTGCATCTGCACCGCCGCTCCGGGCATATTGTTGTAACGGCAACCTCCCAAATGATACTTCTCCATCAATTCTTTCAGATAACCTTCGTCCATTCCGGCGGTCAATTGGAAAAACAGTTGTCCTACCTTTTCTTCATCGGTCATGCCTTGAATGGTACTGTTGACCCAGGCAATGTCTTCGTCGGACAAGTAGTACGGTCTTGCGTTCAGATCGATCATGATAACTCTCCTCTTTTTTATGTAAATTTTTATTCCCCGAGATTTTTGCGGAATTGCAGGATCTTTTCTTTCTGATATGCTCCGCCGTAGGTTCCGTTTTTCAGGTGCGCAAAAGCGGTGTTTATAAATTCTTCCCAGCTTTCTTTTTCCTTCCGAACCAAAATGGGGAAGAAGAATACGCCGTTCTTCTCCGCTGCCTGCAGGTCTCCCGGGGCATCGCCACACATTACGATACGGCGGGGATCGTATCCCTTATTCTTCAGTTCTTGAATACAGTACGCTTTGCTTCCGGCGTTTTGTGCTAATACGATATCGGTATGGGGTAACAATCCATGTTGTTCCCATTCTTCCAGAACCGCATCGGGATTCGCGCTGGAGACGATGGCAACGTCCGCGTATTGATGGGCAAAAGCCAAAGCTTCTTTCACTCCATCAAAGGGTAATTTTGATCCTTCCGGCAGTTTCGTAATGGATTCGTTAACGGAAATGCTCCAATTCAACGCTTTTTTCAGAGCGATAGAGTCCGTTTCCTTGATGGCACGTTTCAGGGCGTCGTTGGATAATTCGTCGCTCTCTTTGACCCAAGTGTTCAACTGCGCAACCTCTTGAATCTTACAATATTTTTCGTCGATCTCCGTCAATACAAGAGCTAACCCCTTAAACCGATTGATGCCCCGGGTCATGGTATAAAGATTGATTTCATTCCAACGGGGAAGAATCTCATCTTGCCATTGTTTCAGTCCCCATTCCTTGATCATGCAAGGACCGAAACAGTGGAAATGCTTCACGTCCATGGTATCCATGGCACATCCGTCACTGTCAACGCAGACCAGAAAATTGTTTCGTTTTTTGAAGGTGGTCAGGTTCATAGGCACCTCTCGAATTTTGATATATTTTATTATATCATTTCCCGTTATCCTTGTCAAGATTTTTCAACGTTAGTATTTCTCAAAATTCCATAATTATCCGAAAGGAAAAAAGAGGAGATTGCACCTTGTTAAAAAGATGAATTCCATTGAAAAAAGCACTTGCATATGCAAGTGCTTTTTTCTGGGGTGGGTAGTGGAATTCGAATCCACGGCCTCCAGAGCCACAATCTGGCGCTCTAACCAACTGAGCTATATCCACCATATATAAAATTGTATTGAAAACTGGATGGTGCATCCGGAGGGACTCGAACCCCCGACCTATTGCTTAGAAGGCAATTGCTCTATCCAGTTGAGCTACGGATGCGCGTATGGAGCGGATGACGAGAATCGAACTCGCACGACCAGCTTGGGAAGCTGGGGTTCTACCACTAAACTACACCCGCACGTCAATTCAGCCTAACCATTATATCACAAATGCCCCCTTTTTGCAAGAGGGCAAAAGGGAATTTTTTGTGACATATCCGGTCGGGGAACCTTGGAACTCAGTTTAATTTTGAAGCTCCCTGAGAAACGCCCGGTATCGGCGAGGAAGATAAGCGTCCTGCAGCCGTCGGTTTTCCCGGGCGGCAATTGCGACGGAGCGGTAATATTCTTTCCATAACCCTTGAAATACCGGACCCGGTTCGGAGAGGGGGGCAGAGATTTTCTTTTCCGGATACAGAACCTTCCATTCCGTTCCGTTGTAAATTCCGTACAGCGATCGCTTACAATCGTAGATCAAAAAAGGTTGACCGTTAAATTTTCGGGAAAAACGAGGGACGAGAAAGGGGAGGATGTTGTTGTCCGGAGCAAATTCCGCGTAATACAACCCTTCCGTGCTTTCTGCGAAATGGAGAAGCCCAAGGGTGTGGTTGATTTCCAGCGTTACCCGGGCGGTCATATCGTAAAAATTCATGACGTTGGGATCTTGATAGCGTTTTTGTACGTCGTTTCCGTATTTGAAGACTGAAAGAATCCAGTAAAATAATTTTTGATTTTTCTCCGGGTCGCAGGAAGCGTAGGCGTAAGTCAGTTGATGTAATCCGTAGATCCCAAGCCGGGCGTAGAGACCCCGTTCTACCCGTAAGGCTTTTTCTTCATCAGGGTTCATGGTAACGATCTGAGATAATAGCGGCGGCTCGGACAAGACACCGTCGGTGATCAGGTCCGGTAACGCTTTTTCTTCATACGCCCGGAATACGGCGGAAAGGAATCCGTCCAGTCCGCCGGAATATTGATAAATCAGCATAAACCCTCCGTAGAAGAGTGGGGAATAAAATGTAAAAACAAAACCTCGAACATCGGTTCGATTATATTATAGCACACTTGTTCGAAAAAATCAAGCAGGAAAGGAGATATTTCAAACATATTTACGATTTTTGGGATAAAAATCCAAAGTGAATGTGATTAAAAATTGATAAAAAAGCGTAAAAATAAAAGAAAACAGGAGAAAATGCGGTTGCAAATTGAAATGAAGTATGTATTTCTGACCTTATTTGACCTTTTTGGGGGTTGCAAAATCCTGGGATTTGCGGTATAATAACATCATAAAGGTCAAAGAAAGTCAAAATCAAAAAACCTTCCCTTGGAGGTAGTATTATGAAATCCAGTGATTTAATTGCGGCGTTTCTGATCGAGGCGTTGGAGAAGCAGGACGGCTCTCTGGAGCTGCAGCGCAACGAGTTGGCTCAGCAGTTCAACGTGGTGCCCAGTCAGATCAATTACGTGATCGCATCCCGATTTACGCCCGAACGGGGATACATTATCGAGAGCCGTCGGGGCGGCGGCGGGTACATTCGGATCCGCAGGGTTCAAAGCGACAAACGTACCCATTTGATGCATGTGGTCAACGCGGTTGGGAAGAATATCAATAGTTTTAACGCCGATCTCTTTTTGAAGAACATGCTGGATTACGGATATCTGTCTCCCTCGGAGGTTCGTCTGATCCGCGCGGCGGTGTCGGAGAATGCTCTTTCCGCTTTGCCGCCGGCTGTCCGGGATTTCGTCCGGGCGGATATTTTCAAAAATATGCTTATTTCGGTTGCGACGGAATAAAGTTTCATTGAAGGAGTGACTGTTATGCTTTGCGAAAATTGCAAAAAAAATACTGCTACCACTTATTTTAAACAAACCGTAAACGGAAAAACCCGTGAAGTGTTTCTCTGCTCCGAGTGTGCCTCCAAAATGGGCCTGGGCGATTCCTTCCTGAATTTCGGGAAATTCGGGCTGGGCTTGGGGGCCATGTCGAATCTCATCGAAGGCTACGGTGTTCCCACGGCTTCCGTGTGTCCCACCTGCGGAATCAGCCTCAACGAGGTCTCCAAAACGGGAATTGTGGGGTGTTCCGACTGTTACGACGCCTTTCGGGATTATCTCCGTCGGTTGATCCCCCGCATTTCGGGGAACAAGGCCCACAACGGAAAGGCGCCCAAGACCGTTGCCACCGACCCGCAGGACGAAATCCTTCGGCTGAAAAAGAAGCTGGAGGAAGCGATCAAGGCGGAAAACTTTGAGGAAGCCACGGTGTTGCGTGATAAAATCCGCGGATTGGAAGCCGAAAAGAACCGTCCGCAGGCCAATGACGCTGAGTAAAG
>JAZNDV010000068.1:0-2644 GCA_045588285.1 Eubacteriales bacterium | reverse complement strand
GGAGCATCGGGCTGTTCGGCTTCGATTTCGTTTCCTGGCTTTTGGGCGGATCCGATTCGCTTCTGACCAAAATCGTCTTCACCTTGGTGGGTATCGCCGGTATTTGGGCGATCTCTCTGCTGTTTCGTCCCATGCGAGACGAAATCTCCGACGCCTTGGATCGGTAAGTACAAGCGACGAAAAGACCGTATTTCGAAGAAGAAATACGGTCTTTTCTCTTGACATTTTCCTTTGCCCGTGATACAATAAAGAAAAAACGAAAGAGGATTTGTTATGACACCGGAAGAAAAGGTTTTGGATCTGTTGGCGGAAGGGATCTCCACCCTGCCGGAATTGAAAGATGAAATGGAAAAAGACGGAATTGAGACCAAAGATCTGCAAAACATTTTAAGTGACCTGACCGAGCAGGATTTTGCGGAGATCACCAATCTCCACGGCAAGATCGTTTCCCGGGAAGGGGATCGGATCCTCGATTTCACCGGTTTGGAAATTGCCTTGACTCCTGCGGGTGTCAAACGCTGGATGCTGGAAGACGCCAAGCGGAACGATTGACCAATCATGATGGGAATTCCCCACTCGTCGAGCGGGGAATTTTTTATTTTTGTTCTTCTAACATTGCTTTGATTGCGGCGTCGACGATCCTTCGGTTTTCTTCGGAAAGCAATTTCAGTTCTTCCATCAGTTCTCCTCCCATATAGTTGGGGGAATCCGTTCCGGTTTCGCAGACGAAGTAGGATAAATCTTTTTCTAAAACCGTCGAGACTGCACCCAAAAGATCTAAGCTGATTTTCGTAACGCCCCGTTCTACTTGACTGACGTATCCCACGGAGACGTCTAAAGATTCTGCAAGATTTTCCTGAGTCATGCCTTTGCTTTTGCGTGCGTCTTTGATTCGCGCTCCGATGCGTTTGTAATCTACTTTCACAGCTACCACCTCGAATTTATTATAACAGTAATAGCTTTAATTATGAAGATAGTAATAACTAAAATTAAACTTATTGCTATTGACTAATATTAAAGTATATGTTATAATTAAAAAAATGGAAGAAGAGGTGGTAAAAACGGTCGTCGGATTTTTTGGTCACAGAGAGGTTGCTCCACAGATTGAATTAAAAATACGGAAGGTATTGATTGACTTGATTGAAAAGGGAAACGCCAGAAAGTTTTACGTGGGCAATGAAGGAGCTTTCGATCACGCCGTACAACGCACGCTTTTTCTTTTATCGAAACGATATTCCGATATTCGTTGTTATATCGTTCTTGCATATCTGCCTGCAAGGGATTCTTCGGATAGTCTTTCCTTGGAAACTGTTTATCCGGAGGGGCTGGAACTCGTTCCTCGGAGATTTGCTATTTGTAAAAGAAACGAATGGATTCTATCTCGTGCAGACGTCGTAGTTGCGCACGCTCCTTTTTCGATAGGGAATTCTTATCAGCTAAAATTAAAAGCAGAACGGAAAGGGAAAAAAGTGATCAATATACTGTAATTTTACATAAAAAACCGTCCCCCGGTTCGGGGGACGGCATGATGTTTTAATATATGGATCCTCGTTATATCTTTACGACGGTTCCTGTTTTTCTTGCCTGTTCGGCTCTGAAAACGACTCGGTGGCTGATTTCCGAATCTTCAAGGGTTGCACAGGAGACCGAGGGTTCGCTTCCGTTCAGATAGTCGATAAAATCGATTACCAGGTTGCCGTCTCCGCCGCCGTGGCCGCCTTTTACGCCGATCATATCTCCCTTTTGATTGAGGTCGTACGGAGTTTCGACATATCCTAATTTCGTGTCCGGAGCTATGGTTCTTACGACGTAGTGAGAGTCTTCAAAGGTGCCTTTGATCTCGCCCTTTGTCCCGACGATATGTATATTTCTTTCGAATTTTGAACTGCCGCCGACCAGGTTAAAGACTCCCGTTGCACCGTTTGAAAAATTAATCATGACCGTCTGATGATCTACGTTTCCGTCTCTTTCAAAACCCCACGCGCATTTTCCGTACGGATTGTCGGTCTTAAGCGAGTTTTCTTTCATTTCGTCGGTCAACTTGCCCTTTCCTTCAAGGCCTTTCCACAAATATTGACCCCATTTCAAAAAGGACTTGGTTTTTGCTGAATAAATACATTCGTCAACGTAGGGGCAATCCGTCATGCACCGTGTTCCTGCGCCTTCGGGCTTTTTATCTTTCCCAAACTGGAAGTCACAACCGAAGCTCGAAACGGAAACAGGTTGCGTCTCTTTCATCATCCAGAGCATAATATCCACGTCGTGGCAGGACTTTGACAACAGCATGGGTGCGAAACAAACCTTTTCGGAGCGCCATTTTCCGCGGACGTAGGATGCTGCCATATGGGCAAAATTGACGTGTTCACAAAGTTCAATGGAAATTATATTTCCGATCTCCCCCGAAAGGATATGATTTTTAATTGATTTGTAGAAATCGGCATATCTCAACACGTGGCAGATGACGACTTTGCTGTTGTATTTTTTTGCGGCCTTGCAAAGCTTCGTCGTTTCATCGTCGTTTACGGCGAACGGTTTTTCAAGCAGAAGATCATATCCCTTTTCGAGAACGGGGATCGACGTTTCTACGTGCAAATGATCCATAGTTCCGTTGCTCACCGCGTCTGCGAATTTCTCTCTTTTTACG
>JAZNDV010000067.1:0-6708 GCA_045588285.1 Eubacteriales bacterium | reverse complement strand
AGATCGATGATCTGATCCGTGGCGTAGGCGATGCCCGCCTGCTTCATGGCCGCAGGGTCGCTCCCGAAGCGGTCCACCAGAGAGATAAACCGTCTGGGCATAAAGGAGCCGGACAGCTTGATGGCTCTGTCCACCTGGGTGGCCTTGGTGATGGGCATAATGCCGGGTACGATAGGCACGGTGATCCCCGCTTCCCGGATCTTATAAAGAAAATTGTAAAGCAGATTGTTGTCAAAAAACATTTGGGTGGTCAAAAATTCGCACCCTGCGTCCACCTTTTCTTTCAATCGTTTGATATCCTCTTTTTGATTGGTACTTTCCGGGTGGATTTCCGGATAACACGCCCCGCCGATGCAAAATCCATGCTCCTTCAATTCGCGGATCAGATCCACCGCATAGCGGTAATCCCATTTCGACCGGTCTTCGCCGAGGCGGTCGGCAGGAATATCGCCCCGCAACGCCATGACGTTTTCGATCCCTGCCGATTTCATGGCTTCGATGCGTTCCTTTACCGATTCCCGGGTAGAGGAAACGCAGGTCAGATGGGCCAAGGTAGGAACCCCGTGATCCCTCTTGATACGTTTTGCAATCTCCAGGGTGTATTGGCTCGTCCCGCCCCCTGCCCCGTAGGTCACGCTCATAAACGCCGGTTTCAGGGAGGCAATTTCATGGACCGCCTGTTCCACCGAATCGAAGGAAGCGTCGGTTTTCGGTGGAAAAACCTCAAAAGAGAGGGAAATTTTATCATTGTTTAAGACTTCGTTTAATTTCATGATCATCTCTCCGGGCAACGTCCGTTACTTTGAAAAGAACGAAAGAATTTGATTGAGATAGGGTTGCAGGATCTCGTTGGGGGACATATAAATTTCGTGTTTACAATTTTTGATCCGCACCAATTCCCCGTGGGGGATCCGGGCGATGTATTTTTCCTGGGGCTCGGGGTGGACGTAATCGTCCCGCTCCGCTTGAAAGAGCAATACGGGGGCTTGCACCGTAGCGCAGTTTTCCCGATTCAACAAATTCCGAGTAACGCCCACCGCCTGCAATAGCCAGCCGTAAGTGGGGGCGGTAGTGCGCAGATGCCGGTAATGAATCCTCTTTTGATGATAATAGTCAAACCGTTCGGGAGAAGTCCCGGCGCTGGTCTCAAAGGGATCGTTCTCGTCAAAATCTCCGTAATTCAGCACCCGTTTTTTTCCGTTTCCGCTCAAACACATCAAAAGAGCCAAAAGTTCTGCTGCCCAACCGGGGAAATTTGCAGTTTTCGGCGCGATCATGGGCGCGTTCAGCACTGCCTTGCGGAAAGCTACCGGATGTTGAGACAAATACATCGCTGCCACAGCCCCGCCCATGGAATGTCCGAACAGGTATAACGGCAAATTGACGGCGTTGGGACGGACGATACGTTTGACGAACAGATCGAAATCGTTGACATAATCTTGAAATTTGCCCACGTGGATAAGGCAGGGATTTTCCATCTCCCGGTGGGAGCGTCCGTGTCCCCGGTGATCGAGGGCAAAGACCGAATAGCCTGCCTGCAGGAAATAATAAGTCATTTCCCGAAATTTTTCCGCCGATTCGGTGAATCCGTGGCTGATTACGATGGCACCCACAGGGTCGGCGCAAAGATAATATTCGTAGGAGAGCCTCATTCCCCGGACGATGGTCAAAAATCCTTTATTTCGGTACTGTTGCAGCAACGGCTCCACGGCGTGAACCATCACTTCGTCAAAGCGCAATTCCGGCAAAACTTCGACGTGAGCAGCCCCCCGATGGGGAGATTGATAGAATTGAGACATAAGAAACACCTATGAAAAGAATGGAGATATAAAGGTATGGTTTTGAATTCAAATCAGCTCTTCCCAGGGACATTCAGGGAAGGAGCGCAGAGCTACGCCGTCGGGAGTAGGGATCAGCGCCAAAACGCCGTCCCGACGCAAACACAACAAGACTTCCCGGTTTCGCTCCGGGTCGGTGCGGTCGGCGTACCAGACGGTATCCAGAAGCATTCCGTCGTCCAACCGTTCCAGAGCGGTGCGGGAAAGACGGTAGGCTCGGTCGTGGGTCACATCGGCGATATCCGGAGTGAGGACTCCCTTTTCTTCCAAGGATTTCAAGATCCCGTCCATGGCGGTGTGGTTTTTCTCTTCCATCAGCCGGTCTATGGCGTCGGACAACGATTCCATGCCCAGTTCGTCCAGATAATTGCGCAGATAAAGTGCCAGATCCGGGTTTTTCAGATCGTCTGCCAAAAAAGAATCGTTGTTTCCGATTCCGGTGCTTCTTGCCCGGGCGGCGTGCAAAGCGCGAATCAGATTCCAGACGAGGAATTCTCCGGTGGTCAAACGCAGATCCAACTGAGTAAAAGCACCGAAGTTGGGACGGTAAAATCCGCAGAAGTTTTTGTTCAGCAGTTTCAACAGCCGAGGACGGTCGAAATATGCCTCAAACACGTGGCAATCCTGAGTCTCCAGCCACATATAAAGATACCACATCGCCCCAATATTCAGGAGATATAATTCCCCGTCCACCGAGGAATGACGGCCGATGATCAGTGTCCGTTCCGGGGTCAGAGCAAAGGCACAGAGAAGCCGTTGATCGTCGGTGAGAGGCTGGTCTTCGGTCTCGCAGTTCAACGTCAAAAGACTTCGGAAGGGGGAAGAAAGGTTTGCTTCCCGGCGGGAAGCGCGTAAAAGCGTCAAAAGTTCTTTGGTCGAATATACGTACTTCATTTATGCGATACCTCCCGGAAAACGGTTTTTCTCGCCCATACGCTTGGAGGAAACCTCTTCGGGCAATCCACCGGGGGCGGATAAGGTCTGACCGGCGATCCGGTCAAGTTGCAGGAGAGCATCAACGGTTGCCCCCGGAAGAATTTTTTCTACCGTTTCCCGGCGTGCTGCTTCCGTGGACGGATCGGTCTTGCGGTTCATCAAAGGTTCTTTTTCAAAAATGCGGGAAGCAAACCGGGTCACGTTAGAGGCGGGGTACAACAGGTTGTTTTCCCGTCCGTTGAGGGGTTTTACGATCTCAAACAACGCCACCAAAGGCTCTTTCGTATCCCATTTGACCAGCGCTTGCGCCGGAGTCTCCCCGCTGATCTGATGCCGATCGGGAGAAAACTCTTTGGTCTTGAAATCCCACAACCGATCCACGGTTTCTACCGAGCCGGCAAATCCGATGCGGTTCATGGTACGGCACGCCCGAAGATTTTCGCTGACCGTATCCCGGATCCATTCTTCTTCTACGGCATCGGCAAGCAATTCGTTTTTCCGGAAACAAAGAACGTTTCCTTCCCGGTCGAGGATCCGCAGGTCTCCGTCCCGCTTGGATTCCTCCTTTTGTTTTGCAACGGCATAGCGTTTTTTCGCATCGGGTTCTTTGTCGATCATATCCAACTCCCGTTCCAGGACCGGGGCTTTGTCTTTCCGGTTCCGCGTGGAGGAACGGCGGCGGTAGATGGTGAAATATAACCCCAAAAATCCGGCAAAGGGCAACAACCCTGCCAGGGCAATCAAAACGCCGTTATCGGGATTGGGAATTTCTTCTCCCGTAAGCCCCTGCTTCACGCTCTGCAGGGCGTTGTAATAGGAACGGTCTCTGCAAATACAGTCCTCACAAGGCAATCCGCAACCGTCGCAGGTTACCATGGTAACACCTTCCAAAGGTGTTCGGGTCAGATCGCTTCCGCACCAGCAGGTGTGACAGGTACAGGAAGTATAGTTTCTTCCGCAGCCGAGGCAGTCGTAAATCATAAACTCATCGGAATCCACCCGGGCATAGTTCCGTCCGCAGCCACACAGTCCGTCGTAGGCAGAGGCAAGGACAGGCACGCCCAGAGCAAATACCAATAAAAGGGAGAGAAATAGGGTGTAAAAGATCTTTTTCATGCTTTCACCCCCGTAATCAGCGCAATTAAAATATAGAGAACCGAAGCCCCCACCGAAATAACCATGGGTTTTGCAGCACGGTTTTTCGGCATATGTTCAAAACGATCTTTCGTGGTGGCAACCCCCATAGCAAAGTGCCCCATGACGTAAAAGGGAATCATCACATTCCAGCCGAGGGTGAATTGAACCAACGTGAAAAGAACGGAAAAAGGAACTCGGTAAAGCCAATTTCTCCGCCGGGACGAGAGCATCATATCGTAGCAGGTGACTTCTGCCCCGGTCAAAGCCAAAGTTAAAATTAAGTAAGAAATGATACTTACGGCGTTGGGATCGGTCAAAACGACGCCAAATACCAAATACGGAAGGGCGCACAGCAGACCTACGATCGTAAAACGGTCAAATTTCATCGGCGATCCTCCTTATTTCAACGAAAAAGTCAGCGTCATGATCACAAACAGGAGAAATCCCCAAAGAACGATCAAAACGGAACTTTTGAACAAATTCTTTTCTCCGAACAGATCCCGCAGAATATCCAGAAGAAGGGATATCAACCACAAAACCGCCGTGATTCCGAAGGACATGGAGACCGAGGCGCGGAAGATCAGTTGGATCAAAAGCCCCAAGATCAGCAACGACGCGGGATAAACGCAAGCCCCGGCAACGGTGGAGACCACCCGGAAGGGACGGATCCGTTCTTTCCGGCAAATCAGAGAAAGACCTTGCACCCCCGCCGAAAACATCATCGCGGCTGTTCCTCCCACCAAAAGACCTACCGCTACGAACGCCCACAGACGCCCCATAGAGATCAGGTCTGCAAAATACCAATCCAGCCCGATCAGCAGATAAAATCCTCCGAAAAAGAACATAACACCGGCAAGGAATAACGGTGCCAGAAGTTCCGTCACCCCGTCGTAGAGGGCGGAAGGACGCAGAGCGTACCGCAGCCACCGCCGGGAAACCTGTCGGAAGGAGCCGCCGGTAAAGCGGATCTTTTCCCCCCGGTGTTCTTCTTGTTTTTCACCGAATTCCGCGGCGGGAACCTCCGTTTTTGCCTTCGGCCGGAGCAAGGGCTTTCGCTCCTTTTTCGGTTTTTCTCTTTTCTCACGGATCTTCGGTTCTTTCGGGGTTTCTTCCATAAGTTTTTCGGCTTTTTCCGACACCTTGGCAGACAGTTTGGAGAGGGAGAATTTCCCTTTCTTTTCGGTTTCCGAAGATTCCTTCGAACCCTCCGCTGCTTCTTTCAGTTCGGAGTATTCTTTGATCTCCCCCGGATCTGCAATGTTAAAATCAAACGAAGAAATATCGAATTCTCCTTCCGCCCCTTCCGGAGAGGTCTCTCCCGTAAGAGACGCGGTTTCTTCTTTCGGTTCCGGAGTGCCCTCTTGAGGGGTCGTTTCTTCATCGTAAGGGAATTGCGGCATATTCATTCTCCTTCCTTTAATAAATCATTTCTGTATGCACCGCCGCTTCCGCGCAGGCACGGTCCCCTCCATAGGGAACCGATTGCCCCCGGACGGCTTGCCCGGTCTCATGCCCCTTGCCTAAAAGCAACAGCAGGTCGCCCTTTCGGCATTGGGCCACGGCGTGGGCAATGGCTTGCTTGCGGTCGTGGATCCGGATATAGTCGGCGTTGTGGCGCACCAGCATCACTTCTGCCTGGTCCATAATATCCTCCGGGTCTTCGTTTGCCGGGTCGTCGTCGGTGAGAACCACATAATCGGCTCTTCGTCCCGCAACGTCGGACATTTCGGTTCGCCGGTCCAGGGCTTTATTCCCCGGACAGCCGTATACCACCACTTTTTTTGCTTCCGGATAAAACCGGTCGGCGTAGTCGAAGACCTTTTCAAAGGAAAGTCCGTTGTGGGCGTAGTCTACGATGACCTTGATCCCGTCCAGGTCAAACTGCTCCATGCGTCCTTTGACGGTGGCTTTTGCAAGCCCCCTTCGAATGGTCTCTTTTCCGATCCCCAACGTTCGGGCGGCTGCAATGGCGCAAAGAGCATTGGAAATATTGAATTCTCCCGCCATCTTCAGGGTCATTCGCACGCCTTTCAGATCCGTACCGTTAACGGTGAAAGACAATCCCTCTTCGGTCAGTTCCGTTTCCGAGGCGTAATAGTCCGCCGTGGAATCGGAGAGGGAGACGGTCAACAACTTCGGGCAGGTGGCGGCAGCGATCATATCTCCGGCGTGTTCGTCGTCTAAATTCACGATTCCCGTCCGGCATAAGGTCAGCATCTTTTTTTTGGCAGTTTTGTATTCTTCAAAATCCTTGTGCTCCGTGGGGGAAATGTGGTCGGGGGAAAGATTCAGATAGATCCCCGCCGAAAAATCCACTCCCGCGACTCGGTCGTATTGAAGTCCTTGGGAAGAAACCTCCATTACCGCGGCGTTCACGCCGTCTTGGGCAAATCCCTGAAGAAGTCCGTACAGTTCCAGGGCTTCCGGGGTGGTTCCGCTTTTCGTTCGGGGCTGGCCGCAGGACAACGCCTCGTTGGTGGAAATGATCCCGTACCGCCCCCCGAAAGATTCGTCAAAGATCGCCCCTAACTGATAAGCACATGAGGTCTTTCCTTTCGTCCCGGTGATCCCTATCAAAGGATATTTTTCATCAGGGTGTCCGTAGAACTCCCGGGCGACGAGGGGCATCGCTTTGCGAACGTCGGTCACCAGCAGGTGGGGCAGAGCAACGTCGTATTCCTTCTCGGAAATATAGGCACAGGCTCCGGCGGCGGCAGCGAAGTCGGAGGCCAAGCGGTCTTAGGGAGACAATACAGCTTTGCAACTCCTTGGCTCACAGAACGACATGGCTACGATC
>JAZNDV010000066.1:0-6275 GCA_045588285.1 Eubacteriales bacterium | reverse complement strand
GCAAGGCAAGACGGTTGCTCAAATTAAGGAAATCATCAACAGTCTCCACGAATTTAACCCCATGATGGGTCACCGTGGTTGCCGTTTGACCGTAACCTATCCCGAAATTGCAGTTATGCAAACGAAGGCGGTTATTAAGGCGGCTATCAACGTAGTGAAGAAGAATCCTACTTGGAAGCTTGTACCTGAAATCATGATTCCTTTAACCGGCGAAACGAAAGAATTCAAGTTTGTAAAAGATATCGTTGTTAAGACTGCGGAAGAAGTTATCGCTGCTAGCGGCGTAGCGCTTGAATACGAAGTTGGTACGATGATCGAAATTCCCAGAGCATGCTTGACGGCTGAAGACATCGCAAAAGAAGCAGAATTCTTCTGCTTCGGGACCAACGACCTGACTCAGATGACCTTCGGTTTCTCCCGCGATGACGCCGGGAAGTTCCTCGGTTCTTACTACGACAATAAGATCTATGAAAACGATCCCTTCGCCAAACTCGATCAGGTCGGCGTTGGCAAGCTGATCAAGATGGCTGTTGCTCTCGGTAAACAGGTCCGTCCCGATATGCACCTCGGTATCTGTGGTGAACACGGCGGCGATCCTTCCTCTATTGAGTTCTGCCACAACGCAGGTCTGACCTATGTTTCCTGCTCTCCCTTCCGTGTTCCCATTGCCCGTCTTGCCGCTGCGCAAGCCGCTTTGAACGCGAAGGCTTAAGTTTCCTCCGATTGATTCAAATTCCCCGGAACTTTCCGGGGAATTTGTTCTATCGTTAAAACAATCTTAAAGGATTTGCTGCTTGCATCTTAAAAAAAACCATGCTATAATTGGAAAGTATAAAGATCGATGTGGTTGGGAGGGATCCGCATGCATAGAGTATCGCCGTTTATAAAAACCAAACAGGGAATAGTAACAGCGTTATTTTTAGGATTTGCTTGTTTTTTCCTGTTGATTAGTTTCTTATCTTCCGGTATCTCGTTTTTATTTCAGGTGATTTCGGTCTTATGTTTTCTTTTTGTGATCTTTTATTGGTCCGTTATTCTGTCTAAAAGAGACGGACCTTGGAAAAATCCCGCAAAAGTTCTAAAATGGTGTATTACGGTTTCTGTTTTGGTACTAATGATATTATTTGTTATTATTGAAATCAATATTTTTTCCGATCATAGGGGAGACGATGAAATCCCCGATTCCGTTCAGACTGTAATCGTTCTTGGGTGCAAAGTAAATGGTGAGACACCTTCCATGATGTTGAGGTATCGATTGGAATGTGCGCTTCAATGGCTCAACGACCGCCCGGATTCCGTTGCCGTCCTTTGCGGCGGACAAGGACCGGGAGAAGACATTACCGAAGCAGAAGCTATGAAACGATGGCTGACAGGGCACGGAATCGAGGAACATCGACTAATTAAAGAGGATACATCAACTAATACGAGAGAAAATATCCGAAATGCGGAACATATTATAAATGCGAATTCTTCCAATCAGAAAGAAGTTGCAGTCATTACCACCGGATTCCATTTGTTTCGCAGTAAGAAAATCTGCAATTCCGAAGGATTCGTGTCTTATGGAGTAGCGGCAAAAATGCCGGAAATTCCATTTTTTCACCTTAATTACTATTGCCGTGAATTTGCAAGCGTAATAAAGATGTATTTACAAGAAATATCTGCATAAACTGTAGAAAAAGCCTTTTTCTACGGTGAGACGATGAAAAATAAACTGCAATTTCTTGTCAACGTTGCTTACTGGGGAACGATTATTGCAATCGTTCTTCTCTTGTTTCGATTTGTGATTCCCCCGGCACTTCCTTTCCTTTTGGGGTTTTCCGTTGCGGCAACGTTTCACCCTCTTATCAACAAGATATCCCGGGTACAAAAGCGCTGGTTTGCTTCCTTGTTCGTTATCGTTCCATTTTGGGGAATTCTGTTGTTTTTGTTGTGGAAGATCGGAGTTTTAATTTACGGAGAAGCCGTTGAGCTATTGCAATGGATACAGACGACGGACTTTCAAAGCGTTCTTTCCACATTGAACCTGCCGTTTGTGAACGGTGACGTAGCGGATTGGTTGTTGGATAAAATGGATACCTTTTTACCTGCAATTCTGGATTTATCTCAAGAGACGTTAATGCGACTTCTTAATATGCTTTTAGCATTGCCCAATGCGGTGATTTTCTGTTTTGCAATGATCGCATCTTCTATTCTTTTTTCAGTATCTTATCCGAAAATTGAACCGTTTTTTCTTCGACAGCTGCCGGCACGGTTACAAGCGGAGTATTATGACATTAAAGATTTTCTTATCCGTAAGATTCTTCGCTTTCTAAAAGCTCACGGAATCATGTTTCTGATCAACAGTATCGAGTTGTTGCTTGGTCTTTGGATTCTGAAATCTCCCTATCCGTTGATCTTGGCCGCCGTCATTGCTTTAGCCGATTTGTTACCGTACGTCGGGATGGCGTCAATTCTTGTTCCCTGGGGGTTGATCCAATGGTTATTGCTGTCCAATCCTGCCCAGGGAATCGGCTTGATTGTTCTTGCCGTCATCGTTTCCGTTATTCGGGAACTTTTAGAGCCCCGCATCGTGGGAAAAAACATCGGTCTTTCTGCCCTTGCCACGTTGATTAGTATTTATTTTGGTATGAAATTTATGGGCATTTCCGGCGTATTTATCTTCCCCTTGCTGTTTTTGTTTTTCAAAGAATGGAATGAATCCGGTCGTCTTCTTCTTTGGAAAAATGAACCTGAATAAATCTATATTGGAGGTAATATTATGTTCGTTCATACGGATCTTCCCGAAATAAAAGACCCATTTCATCTAATTGGAAAGGAAAAATTGCTCTTATCTGCCGGTACGCCCGAAAATTACAATACGATGACCGCGTCTTGGGGAACGATGGGGATTTTATGGAACAAAAAAGTCGTATCTGCGCTGATTCGACCCCAGCGGTTTACCTATGATTTTTTTGAGCGTGAGCCCTATTTTACCGTTTCCGTTTTACGACCGGGATATGACGATGCTTATCGTATTTGTGGAACCAAATCCGGACGGGATTGTGACAAGGTGGCACTTGCTGGTCTGACCCCGTATTTTGAAGGGAATGCGGTGACGTTTCAAGAGGCGCGCTTGGCAATCGTCTGTAAGAAAATCTATATCCAAGATCTTGACCCCGCCGGTTTTTTGGATCCGGAAATACAACGTCATTATCCAATTCAAGATTACCATCGTCTATATTGCGGTGAGATTCTGGATATTTTGAAACAAGAATAAATTTCGCTTTTTGCCCTGTCGAATAGACGGGGCATTTTTGTTTATAATAAAAGAAAGCGAAAGGAGCATTGCGATGAAAGGAAAGATTCAGAAAAACGATCTTATACAAGACGTAACCTCACCGTTTCCGGAGTTCAAAATCAATTCCAATGGCGATTTGTCCGAAAACGCTACCCTGTCGACGGTTCTTTCAGAAAACCGGGCAATGCTTCAAGAAGTTTTTTCCGGAGACGGCACTTTTATTTGCCGGGATTTCTCTTCGGAAAGGCCGGGATTTGCATCGTGTTTTGCGGTCTATTTTGATGGATTGGTTAAGAATGAGATCGTCTTTGAAAGCGTGATCCGTCCGGTCGTTGAGACAGATATTCCGGTAACTTCAGCGGACATTCTTTCTCAGCGGGTAATATTCAACGTAGATACTAAAATCATCTCTACTGCAAAAGATTGCTTTGATGCAATGCAGATGGGGGATAGCGTCGTGTTTTTGGACGGCTGTAATCAAGCTGTCGTTGCAAGCACCAAAGGGTTTCCCGTCCGTACGCCTCAGGAACCGAATGCGGAGAAGGCGCTTCTCGGACCGAGAGAAGGTTTTACCGAATCTGTGATGATGAACGTTGCCATGATTCATCGAAAGCTGAAAACAATTGATTTTCACGCCGAGCCCATGTCTTTCGGAACGAGAACCCAGTGCAAGGGGTTTTTATGCTATTTGGATAGTGTTGTACGTCCGGAATTGTTGAAAGAAGTCAAGCGTCGCCTTTCGGAAATTGAAATCGACGGCGTTCTTGACGCAAACTATATCGTGGAGCAGATATCAGATCATCGGGGATCTCTGTTCCGAACCATCGGCGTGACGGAGCGCCCTGACGTGGTTGCCGGAGGATTGTTGGAAGGTCGCATTGCATTGGTTTTGGACGGAACCCCTGTCGTTATTGAAATGCCGTTTATTTTTGCCGAAACGTTTCAAGTGGCTGAAGATTATTATCAGAACTTTTGGTTTGCGTCTATTGGTCGATTTTTGAGAATAATCTGTTATTTTCTGTCTATTACCGTTCCTGGAATATTCGTTTCCTTCGTTTCCTTTCATCAGGAACTGCTGCCTACGGATCTTGCGTTGAGCGTAGCACAAGCACGGGTCGGAGTTCCATTTCCTATCGCCGTGGAATGTTTTTTTATGATCGTAATATTTGAAATTCTCCGGGAGGCAAGCCAGAGATTGCCGGACAGTATTGCACAAGCGCTGAGCATCGTCGGAGCTATCGTTATCGGTGATGCGGCGGTTTCGGCACGGTTTATCGGCTCTACCACGTTGATCATCGTTGCATTTGCAGGAATCACCGGCTTAATTTCGCCCCGATTGGAAAACTCCGTCATTGTGTTGCGATTTGCCATTTTGTTTTTGGGGTCTGTCTTGGGACTGTATGGTGTACTGTTTGGATTTTTGGGAATTGTCCTGTATCTGATGTCGATGAAATCCTTTAATGTTCCCTATCTATCCTATTGTTTTTCCCCTCACTTTCAGGATCAGAAGGATATCTTGATTCGTGCTCCATGGTGGCTGATGCGAACACGCTCCGCCTATTTCTCTAAGGACAAGGTTCGCAGAAAGGGGTAATATGAAACGTTTTTTATTGATCTTCCTTACCGCGTCGCTGCTGTGTTCTTTCTGCGGTTGTTACGATTATCAGGAGATCAACGACACTGCAATGGTTGCCGGCATATCGATTGATAAAGGGAAAGATACCGCCTACTCTGTGGCTGTGGAAGTGATCCAGCCTGCGGATTCGGAAACCTCCACTCCTGGAGCGAAAGTAGTGAGAGAATCCGGGAACAGCGTGGAAGATTGTCTGAAGCGATTGGTCAATGCCGCAACCAAAGATCTTCAGTTTAGCCACTGCAAACTGATTTTGTTTTCCGACGAAATTGCTTGTCAGGGAATCTCTGAACTTGTTGACTATTTTTTGAGGGATTCAGAATATCGTTCCGATTTGTTTCTTGCCGTAGTTTCCGGCGCAGACGCATCGGAAATGTTATCGACAGGGGAGAAGGAATCGAGGATCTCTTCCTATGATTACGCCTCGGTGATTGAAAATTCTTATACTGAAACGGGTTCGGTAGCTCCCACGAAGCTATATCAATTCCCTATGGACGGTAATTTGTCCATTCTTCCCATGTTCAAAAAAAGTGACGGTCAATTTTCCGTTTCCGGAAGTCAAGGGTTTCGAGATGGGAAAAAGTATATGGAGATGAATCTGAATTTTACGCAAAGCGTCTTGCTTGTTTCCGGTGAATACCGAAGAGGTGAACTGCTGCTTTATACCGATGACGGAACGGAAATCCCTTGTCAAATCCGATCAGTCAGTACAAGGAAAAAGATTTCAAAGAGCGGCCCGCTCTCCGTTTGTGCAACGATAGATTGCGATATCCTCCTTACGACAATCCCTTCCGAATTTGATATATCTACGGAGGAAGGTATGAAAAAAACTGAATCTGAAGTGGCACGGCTGTTGACTAAAAAGATTCAAGATGATTGGAACTATGCGAAAAAAAACGGATATTCGGATATTTTCGGACTGGAAGTATATGTTTACCGCCACTCTCCAAAAAGATTTGAAGAATGGAGTCGTAATCAGAATAAAAACGTTCTGGAGCTTATTCCAAAGTGCGCTGTCAAATTAGCAAATTTTGGACTTTCGAACGAAAGGATTACCGAATGATACAATTATTTCTCCCCCTGCTTATCGGCTTTTCCGCTGTTTGGTATGCGCTCCGCTATCCCTCAACAAAAAAGACGCGTCGAGTCGGAATTGTGCTAATTTCTTTCGCAACGATTTGTTTTGCGCTCTATTTTCACGGAATTCTCGGTGTTGGATTATCTTCTTGGATTTTAGATCTGTTCGGAAAGGGGCTGGCATAGTTTTATGAATCCTTCTCCTAAAGCGCGTCAAAACGGTTCTTTTGCTATTTTGTTTCTGATGGGTGCTAATCTTCTGATCGGCAGCAGTTATCGTGCGGAACA
>JAZNDV010000065.1:0-5167 GCA_045588285.1 Eubacteriales bacterium | reverse complement strand
TCCCCAACCTTTCTTCCTGCAAATCTCCTCAGGGGATGTACGGTGCTCTCATGAAGTCCTACTATGCGGAAAAGATGGGCTGGGATCCCAAAGACGTTTTCGTCGTCAGCATCATGCCCTGTACCGCTAAGAAATTTGAACGTACCCGGGAGGGCTACAAGGTTGACGGTCTGAACGATATCGATGCCGCTCTCACCACCCGTGAATTGGCGAAGATGATCCGCAAAGTCGGTATCATCTGGGAAAAACTCCCCGACGAAGAATTTGACCCCCTCTTCGGTATCGCTACCGGAGCCGGTCACATCTTCGGTGCTTCCGGCGGTGTTATGGAAGCCGCTTTGCGTACCGTCGTGGAAAAACTGGAAGGCAAAGAGCTTGCTTCCGTTGATTTCACCGATGTTCGCGGTATGGAAGGCGTGAAGGAAGCCACTTACAACGTTGCCGGTATGGAAGTCAAGGTTGCCGTTGTCAGCGGTACTGCCAACGCAGGCAGATTGCTTGATAAGATCAAGTCCGGTGAAGCCAACTATCACTTCATCGAAATCATGGCTTGCCCCGGCGGTTGTGTCAACGGCGGCGGTCAGCCCATTCACGACGCTTATACCCGCGCCAACGTGGATATCCGCGGTCTGCGTGCTGCCGGTCTGTATAATCAGGACGCTGCTTGCTCCGTCCGGAAGTCCCACGAGTCTCCCATCGTGAAGGAACTCTATGCAAACTACCTGGGCGAAGCCGGCGGACACAAGGCACACCACCTTCTTCACACCACCTACGAACCCCGCAAGAAATATTGATTTCAAATCATATTGGAAAATCCTCTGCTTCGGCAGGGGATTTTCCGTTTTGTCCTTCGGGGGACTTGATTTTTTTTTGTTTTTGTATTATAATAGAGAAAAGAACTTTTTTCGAGGTGTAGTTATGCGACTTCAGGAATCGGGAGAAATGTATTTGGAGACGATCCTGCAACTATCCCGGAAACAAAGCCGGGTCCGGTCCATCGACGTGGTGGAATCTATGGGATTCAGTAAGCCGAGCGTTAGCCGCGCCGTCGGTCTGTTGAAACAGGGTGGATATCTCAACGTATTGGAAGACGGTTCCTTGGTTTTGACTGACATAGGACGTGAAATTTCCGAAAAAACGTTTGAGCGTCATAAGGTTCTCACTGCGTTTTTGGTTTCCCTCGGGGTCGAAGAAGAAATCGCTGCATCGGACGCCTGCAAAATGGAACACGATATCAGCGATGAAACCTTTGAATCCATCAAACGCCATGCTGAATCTATGAAATAAATTTCAGGAGGACTTACTATGGAAGGTTTTGTCATTTTTCTCATCATTGCCGCAATTGCGGTGCTGGTTTTCAGCTGTCTGCGGATCGTTCCTCAGGCTCATGAGTACGTCATCGAGCTTTTGGGAAAATACCGTACCACGTGGTCTGCCGGATTGCATTTGAAAATTCCTTTTTTGGAACGGATCTCCAAGAAAGTGACGTTGAAAGAACAGGTTCTCGATTCACCCCCTCAACCGGTCATTACCAAGGATAACGTCACTATGCAGATCGACACGGTGGTATTTTACCGTATTTTCGATGCGAAAATGTATACCTACGGCGTGGTCAATCCGGTTAACGCCTTGTCCAATTTGACCGCCACCACCCTGCGTAATATCATCGGGGAAATGGATCTGGACGGGACGTTGACTTCCAGAGACGTGATCAACGGAAAATTGACTAGCATTTTGGACGATGCCACCGACCAATGGGGGATCAAGATCACCCGTGTGGAATTGAAAAACATCATTCCCCCCGCCGCTATCCAGGCTGCTATGGAAAAACAGATGAAGGCAGAACGGGACCGCCGGGAAACGCTCTTGCAGGCGGAAGGACACAAGGAAGCTTCTATTACCCGTGCCGAAGGGGACAAACGCGCCATGGTTCTCGCCGCAGAAGGGGAGAGAGATGCCCGTATCGCCCGTGCCGAAGGGGAAGCCCAAGCCATCTATCTCGCTAAAAAGGCGGAAGCAGACGGACTTCGGGCGTTGATGGAAGCGGGAATCGACGGCACCGTTTTGGAACTGAAAAAGTACGAGGCTTTGATCAGCGTTGCCAACGGACGCGCCGCGAAGTTGATCATTCCTTCCGACGTAGTTGATACGGTGAAGAAGAACGTGATCTTCAGCGAAACCTCTGGATTGGGAGATCAAACGGATTCTGCCGCGGACCCCGAACCGGAGAAGAAACAAGATCCTTGTTGCGATAAATAAACTGAAGAAATTTTTCTACCGAAGAACCGGGGATTCGGTTCTTCGGTAGTTACTTTAGAATACGAATATTTATTTCCCTCTTACAGCGGAATTTTCGCATCGGCTCGTTTTTTCCGTCGAAGAGATGTTTCATAAAAATTGGATAGGATCTTCCTTCTCATAGATCCGATGGGAACTCACAGATGCGGCGGTTGTAATTTTTACGTTCCGCGGGTCTCTTATCGGAATCCGGCGGTAAACTTGAGCGAATAGCATATTTTCCCTGCTACGGTATAATAAAAGGTATAAAATGTAAAAAATTCAAAAGAAACGGACACTGTTATGAAGCGAAAGATTGGACGGATCGTATTTTCTTTGATTCTGGTTCTGTGTGTTGCCTTCAGTTCTGTCATTGTCTATGCAACTTCCGATGGACCAACGATCTCTTATGAATTCTCTACGGTTTTACCCGGGCGTGCCGACGGCACGATCACGGTTAGCGTCGACGGATATTCCAGGGAAAAATACCTCTTACGTTGGGGTACTGCCGACGGTGTCCTGAACGGATACAAAGCCTTAGCGAACTCTTCGGATATGCGTATTTCCGGAAATACGCTGAAATTCAAGCCGGAGCCTCTGACTTGTATTCCACCCGAAGCGACGCATCTTTGGTTGATGCTGAACGGGGAGAGAATCACTTCTTATGAGATTCCGGAAGATCGGCGGTTGGACAAGTCGGAATTACAATACCGTTTCGGCGTATATTCCGACGTGCACTTTGGGTCCGGGAAGGCCGTTTCTTCTTTTCGGGCGGCAATGAACTTTTTTTCGGAGGAAGATATCCGATTCGTTATTTCGGTGGGAGACAACACCGTTTCCGGAAAAAAATCCGAGTGGAAATCCTTTGCGGATACCTATGCTCCTTATTCTGATATTCCTTTGTGGTTTGTTTTGGGAAATCACGACGCATTGGCTTGGAATCTTGCCGTTCCGCCTGCCCAATCATTGTCCGATGCCCGGAGATATTTCCCGAACTATGCCAAAGAATTGCATACTTACGGGGACGAATTCAAGGTATCGGTGTCCGATGATTGGAATTATTCCATGACCTACGGGAGAGATCTGTATCTGTTTATGGGAATCGGCGCGGCGTCCAACAGCAGTGAGAATGCGAATGTTGATCAGAAATTGAGCAGCAGACAACTGATATGGCTGGAAAAATGCCTGTCGGAGCACTATAAACAATCTGCTCCCGGAAAGGCTTTTTTGATTTTTCACTACTATACGCTGGAAAGTGGAATGTATCGCGAATCCGGCACCGAATGGCATTCCCTGTCTTCTCAAAAACTTCATGCGCTTTTGAATAAATATCCCGGCGTTATTTATTTCAGCGGACATACACACTATTCTTTTGATGCGGATTTGACCAGCTACGCCGGCTCTTACTCCGCTCTTCATGTTCCTTCCCTTTCTCAGAGTAGAACTCTGAAGGGAAAAGGACATACCGGCGGCTATGAAGGGTATTTGGTCGAGATTCACGAGGGTTATACCCTTGTGAAAGGGATGGACTTTTTGAAGAAAGAAGTAGTTTCCAATTCCATGTTCGTTATCAATGATGAATCGGCCCCTGCCGGGACGCAGAGCAATACGGAAAGCAATGCTTCGAATTTCTCCGAGATCGGTGATACCACGGGACACCGCGGGAAAATGATATGGGTTGCTGTGGGAATTGCAGCGGCGATTCTGTGCTTCGGTGCTGCAGCTTTCATTTTGATCCTTCGAAAGAACCGAAAATAAAATAAAAACTTGCAGAGAAGAAAAACGATATACACCCCAAAGGTTAGACATTTTAGAAGGTGTATATCAGGAATTTTCTGCAAGTTTTTTTGTTATAACGGATATTGATAAAACAAATAGGCAGTAATGCCGTTGAGTACAATGCAAAGGGGAATTCCCAAAAGAAATTTCAGGCGCCGGGTCTTATGCCGGAACAGCAACATGCCCAACAAAGCTCCGAGTCCTCCTCCCAGAACGGAAATCCAAATCAGCGTGTTTTCCGGGATTCTCCATTTCTTTTGTTTTGCTTTGGACTTATCTATGCCGAATAGAATCAGCGCCGTAAGGCTTGCGATGAAGCTCCATAAAATAATCGGTTCCATAATTTTCCTCCGTCAATAGCATATCACGTTTTTTTCTTTTTGTCAAGGGAATGGTTGGAAAAAGAACCAAAATAAACCGCTTTGGTTTACAAAAGGTTCACGGATTGGAAATATTTTTCCCTTGAAGGGGCGGGAGATCTATGGTAAAATGTGTGAGAAAGGAGAGACCAATATGAGAAAACGATTGATTTCCTGTCTGTTTGCTCTTGCTCTGGTCTTTATTTCTCCCGGATTGATTCAACGGGCGCAGGCTTCGGAAACTGCAAAGGCAGGGACCGTCACGACTGCCCAAACCCGATTGAACGTCCGTTCTTCTCCCTCCTTGTCGGGAACGGTCCTGGCAGGATTGAGTAAAGGCTCGACCGTTGCCCTCGTTTCAAGATCCGGCGATTGGTGGAAGGTGGAATACGCTTCCGGTCGTTACGGATATTGCAGCGACGATTACATTACCGCGCTTTCCACCAAAACTGCCGTCGTTTCTGCAGACGGTTACCGGTTGAATGTCCGGACCGGACCTTCCACGTTCTATCGGATTGATTCTCAGTTCCAAGACGGCTCTTCCGTCACGGTTCTTTCTTCTTCCGGGGGCTGGGCAAAGGTACTGTATGCCGGAACGAAGATCGGCTATGTTTCCGAGGAATTTTTGAGATATCCTTCCTCCGGCTATTCTGCGGTCAAACTGCCCGTCCCCCGGTATTCCCAGACCGATTCCCGATGGGCAAACATTCGTCTGGGTAACAGTTGGTATACCATCGGAACTGCCGGTTGTA
>JAZNDV010000064.1:0-16844 GCA_045588285.1 Eubacteriales bacterium | reverse complement strand
TCCGACTTCGTGATCCGTGCCCACGTCAGCCAAAACGTCACAGGGACCTGCCAACTCTGCCACGGCGGCAAGGCGTGGGGGGAGAGTTACAAATTCAGTCATAATATCCTCAAAGGGGGCTGTTTTAATCCCCCGAATTACGCCTCGATGGCGGCGTTGAGAGCCTCCACTACTTCGTCCGCCTCCAGACCGTGTACGATACAGGCGTCGGAGATGGATTCCCCTCGGGCAGCCATACAACCGATGCAATGCATTCCGAAACGAAGCAAAACGTCGGCAGCTTCGGGATAGGTGCGAATGATGTCTCCGATCAGCATTTCTTTGGTAATCATAATAATATCCTCCAAAAATATTTTTTTACTTAATAATCGTTTCCGAGAGAATCTCTGTGATTCTCCGAAAAAGTAACGGGGTTTGCGCTTTCAAGGGATTCGAGAAGTTTATAATAATCTGCGTCCTGAAGCCCGGGAAGACAGGCGTTTTTCCAAGCGATCTCACCGTAGCCGGTAAACCAAACCAAGTGATATCCGTAAGAGGTTTTAATGATGGAATGATCTCCGGTTTTCCTGCCTTCCGCATAAAGCCAATCGTTGATTTCAGAGACCATCGTACCGTAGGCAAAGGATTCGTAAAGCCCGCCGGTTTCTTTCGAGCCCGGGTCTTGGGTATTTTCCTTCGCGAGAGAAACGAAGGAATCTTCAGTAAATCCTGCGGTCTCCCACTTGGAGTAAAGCCCCTGCATCTTCTGATAGACCTCCCCGTCGTTTGAAGTTCCGTCTTTATTTTCCGTGACCGTCAGAAGAATATGACGCATAGACGCCAAGGGATATTCGTCCCGGTGCAGGGAAAGGAAATAACAAACGGAGTATGCTCCGGAAGAAGTTTTATGAACGCTCACGTCACCGGCAACCCGTTTCGTATCAAAAAGCCAGGATGACATTTCCGTGTTTGCGAGATCCGAAGCCACGATATTTTTTGCCAGCGTGGAAGAATCCGATGCGTAATTTGCCTTTTGGCTTTCGGGAGCATAGGAAACTGCCCGGTCTTTGAAGATCTCTTCGCTGGTCAATCCTTCTGCGAAAGATTCAGCAAGACTTTTGACGGCAGCCTCCACTTCTTCTTCCGTAGCAGCGTCGGAATCGGCCGGAAGGAAATCTTCGGTCAGGGTATAGATTCGAAAATCCGCTTTGTCGATGGATGCGCGGTTTGCCTGATAATAGGTCTCATAATCCTGGTCGGAATAAGTGATCTTGCTTAACTTTTCATCACAATATTGGGTAGCAAGGAATCGGCGGGAAAGAAATTGGCGGTACAGTTCCTCCGTCATGCCTTCTCCGTAGTGTTCGGAAAGGTAGTCATTCAGGGTAATTTTCTCCTTTTGGGCAGCTTCGGTGGAAGCAAGGACGAACGCGTCGATCTGAAGGAGATAATCTTCATTCAACTCAATTTCTTCTGCCACGGCAGCATTGTAGAAAGAATAGACCTGCCGAAGAACCTCTTCGGTCTGATCCATAAAGTACTCTGCCCAAGTCTGCTCCGTTTCTGCGACGGTACAAGACTGTTCTTTCAAAGGTTTTTCGGGATCCAGACCGAAATAAGAAAGATAATCGGCGTAACTGGAATAAAAATTCTGAATCTGATAGTAATAGTTAAAATTATACTCTTCAGCCGTAATTCCGGAATCTCCGACCACCATTACGGAATGCCCTGTGGCGGAACAGGAACAGAGCAAGAGCAGGGACACGGAAAGAATGAGAAATAATGCAACAGTGCGTTTCAAGGTTACCACCTCCGTAAGTGATCAACGTTTTGTATCATCGGAAATTTTTCGGAATTTAGCAGTCAATTCGGAATCCGAAGCGGGATTTGCGGGGGAAGGATCGGAATCAACCTTTCGAAACTTAACCGTGGAGTCCCCTTCTTCCGAGGGAACCGCCGGGATCTTCCATTTCGCACTCCGGGGACCGAGTTCGGTTTGCTTAGGAGAATCCTTTCCGGTAATGGAAACGGGAACGGGAGCGTCGTCTTCTGAAGACCGCTTTTCTTTCCGCAGGAGAATAGCGACGATTACGGAAATGACCACAAGAACCAAAACCGCAACAGCAATAATGATACAATTGAAAAGGATTCCCCAAAGATCGACAGAATCCTGCTTCCCGCCGTTCAAGACGGCGGAAATGCCGTTTTGGAACAAGGCAACCTGTTGCTGAGATAAAGCAGTATCGGAGATATAAACTTCATCTATGATTCCGGTAAACATGGGATCCCCCTTGATTCCGCTTCTACCAAGATAGCAAAAATTGGGCGCAATGGAAGCAATATCCACCTGAGTCTCTCCGGTGGCGGCAACGGTGCCGTTCAGATACAGTGTGATCTTTCCTTGTGAAACGGTAACCGTGACCCTCGTCCAGGTATTTACGGCATTATAGTCGCAGGTAAGATAGGTGGAAGATACACCGTCACTGATACCAAAGCGAAGCCCGGAAATTCCGTTTCCGGTTTCCAAAAAGAAATACGCGGAAGGATCGGTAACGGATGAGGTTTTGCGGGAAAAATCAAAGAGGCGCTGGGATCGGGAAGAATTTACGCCTGCCCCTTCCCAGAAATAGGACAAAGACACGGTCAATCCTTGGGCATGATCCAAGATTCCTATGGGATAACGAACAAAGGAAGATCCGTCCAACCCCAGACCATAGGAAGAAATCCCCTGAGTCAACCTACCTCCGGTGATGGCAGCGTTTGCACGGTTATTCCAATCACGGCCTATGTTTCCGCGCTCATCAAAGGTAGTAGCGATAAATCCGTTGGCAATGGACCCGATCTGCGTATAAGCGTCTTCCGCCAGGTCCACGCCGTCGGGGGCATAGGGGTTGACGGAAGGACTTTCTTCCGAACCGGTCTGTCCCGGATCGGGGAGCACTTCGGAAGTATAACGTTCCAGACCGTAGAAGTGGATCTTGCGGATTTCCGGAGCGGAAAGCGCCTTCGGGGTAACATACACTTCGTCAATGGCGGTTCGGGTAGTATTGTCCGCAGAAGAACCGGTCACGACCCAGCATTGGGAAAAAGCAAAGGACGCGACGTTAATTCCGGAAGAGATCGTTTCAACGGCAGATCCATTCACGTACACGGTGATCTCACCGTTTTCGGAAACGGTAAGAGCATAATGAACCCACTTATTTCGGGGGTCGGCGGGGTTTCCGCCCTTAATGGTACGGCGTTGCATGGTCCCCCGGACATCGGTATATTCCAAATACGCAGAGGGAGTCGTTGCGCCTGCACCGTAGGGAGCAAAACGAAAAACTCCCGTTCCTTTCAGATCCAAAAGAAATTCTTCGTTTTCCATTTCTTTTCCGTTGCGGTAGACCCAGCAGGAAAACGTAAAAGAAGAATGACCGTGGAAAAGACGGGAATCCAACGTCAGATATTCCTTGGGAGAAGACCCTTCCCGGCGGATCATGGCATAGCCGTATTTTTCAGAAAGTTTTTTCGTATCGATCAACACGCAGGATTGATTGACCGCGGCGGGAATGTCCCCGGAATGGTAATCGGTTCCGGAAGCAAAAGTACCGTCAAAAAGATAGGCAGCCCAAGAATAATTATGTTTTTCCACGGGGGTAACGGGGACGTTGGGATCATCGGGGGGATTTGACGTCTCCCCGTTCATTTCATTCAATTCCGCAGAATAGAAAGCATCGACGGACTGATTCATCAGAGAAGTAATTTTTCCCTGCTGAAGAGCGATATCGGTAAAATAAAGATCGTCAAGAAAAATTCCGTGGAAGGCGGCGGTATTACATTTCATTTGGGAAAGATCCACATGGGCAGTTGAAATAGAGGAAGAAGTCGATTTCCCGTTGACGTAAAGGGTCAAAAGAGAGACGGAACCGGAAATACGGTAAGTGAACGAAACGTGAAGCCATTGTGCCGATTCCGATAAAATTTCAGAAACGTCGTAACTGCAAACCGCGGTATTATTGCCGTCGGAAACGGTCAGTTTCAGGAAAAGGGATTCATTTGCGCTGAAAAACTGTAATTCCAACGATTCTTTCTTCGTACCATGAATCAAAAACAGGGTATCTTTTCCCTTCGCTTCGGCAAGCGTGAAATAGGTGCGAAATCCCATCGTAAACTGATCGCCACCGTCAAACAGACGGGGGGACATATGGACGTAACCTTTTATCCCGCCCTTCCGAAACCCCGCTACGGGTTCAACGAGAGACGTCCCGAATTCCTTGGTAGAAAGAGGGTACGTTCCTCCTACTTCCGCTGTGAGCACGGTATGATCATCAAAGGTATACGCCGCTTGAATCCGAGATGCGGAATCGTCCGCGTCGGTGGACGTTCCGGAATCGGAACTCGAAGAAGACGGATTCCCGGCTTCCGTATCGGTCACGGCGAGAGAAAACACCGGAAAACAAGACAAAGAAAGAAGAAAACAAAGAAGAAAGCAAAGAAACGGTAAAAAGAAACGTTTATTGGGTTTCATAAAATACCCTCCGAAAAAACAGCAAGTAGAACAAAACCGAAGTATATATTATATTTTACTACAAAACGGTTTGTTTGTCAAGTCTACAACGACATTTCGAACCATTTTTGAAAACACTTGCAATTTCCTCAAAAATGTTATATAATGAGAAGCATGAACTATGTTAGGAGAAACGCTATGGAATTGGAACGACTCCTCCTTCGGGTAAAAAATCCTGCCTGGTACAGCGGTGGAGAACTGAATAGTATCGTGAAAGACAAAGAGGCAGTCAAGACCCGCTTTGCCTTCTGTTTTCCCGATCTGTACGACGTGGCAATGTCTCACTTGGGAATCAAAATACTTTATGATATTCTGAATCAGCGGGAAGACATTTGGTGCGAGCGTGTCTTTGCTCCGGCACCGGACATGGAACGGCTGATGCGGGAAAAGAACGTTCCTCTCTTCGGATTGGAAAGCCGGGACGCTGTTAAAAATTTTGATTTTATCGCATTTACGTTGCAATACGAATTGAGCTATACCAACGTATTGAACATGCTGGATCTGGCGGGGCTTCCGGTTCTTGCCTCGGAGAGAACCGACGATATGCCCGTAGTGATTGCGGGGGGACCCTGCACCGTAAACCCCGAACCGATGGCGGATTTTGTGGATCTGTTCAACATCGGCGAAGGGGAAGAAACCTTGCTTGAGTTGGTAGATCTTTGGCAAAAATGTAACGGAAACAAAAAAGATTTTTTGGGAAAGGCGGACAAGCTGGAATCCTGCTACGTCCCCGCTCTTCACGACCGGAACGTAAAAGTCCGCCGGCGGATCATCAAAAATCTGAACGAGGCACCTTATCCGGAAAAACTCATCGTTCCCAATACAAAGGTCATTCACGACCGAATCTCCATGGAGATCATGCGGGGGTGTATTCGCGGCTGCCGGTTTTGCCAAGCAGGCATGATATACCGTCCTTTCCGGCAGAAATCACCGGAAATCATGATGGAAAACATCAAAAAACTCTGTAGATCCACGGGATACGATGAAATCTCCCTGACCTCGCTCTCCAGCAGTGACTATGAAAAGCTGCCGGAATTTGCGGATATGCTTTTGGATTACTGCACCCCCAAAAAAATCAATTTAGCGCTTCCCTCCTTGCGGATCGACAATTTTTCCGACGAACTGCTGAAAAAACTCCGCGCCGTCCGTTCTTCGGGGCTGACCTTCGCGCCGGAAGCGGGAACACAGCGGTTACGGGACGTGATCAATAAGAATATTACGGAAGAAGATATTTTCGAATCCTGCCGTATTGCCTTTAACGGCGGAAATTCGGCGGTAAAACTGTATTTCATGATCGGACTTCCCACGGAAACCGACGAGGATATTTTGGGAATTGCGGATCTGGCACAGCGGATCGTGGATTATTATTATCAACTGAAAACGAAGAAAAACGGCAAAGGCGTATCGGTGACCATCAGCCTTTCCACCTTCGTTCCAAAACCCTTTACGCCCTTCCAATGGGAACCGCAGATCGGGCTGGATGAGATCCACCGCCGTCAACAGCTGCTGAAAAACGCCATTACGTCCAAAAAGATCCGCCTCAACTATCACGAAGGAAAAACCAGCGTGCTGGAAGGGATCTTCTCCCGGGGAGACCGGGCGTTGGGCAAGCTGATCCACGCAGCATGGCAAAAGGGTTGTGTTCTGGACGCGTGGGACGAGCATTTCCGGTATGATCTTTGGACGGAAGCCATGGAAGAATGCGGCATCAAAGCCGAAGATTATGCAGGGAGAAGATATTCGTACGACGAAGAATTGCCTTGGGACGTAATAGATTGCGGCGTTTCAAAAGCCTTTTTAATTCGGGAATCGAAACTGGCATATGAGAACAAAACTTCCCCCAACTGCAAAGAAAAATGTCTTGGTTGCGGAGTAAAAAAAATCTGCGGAGGTGACGTCTGTGATCCGGATTGCATTTGAAAAGAATTCTACCGCCATTTATATGTCCCATCTTGACCTGATGCGTTGCATGACCCGAGCGCTGTCCCGGGCGGAAATTCCGGTCAAATACACGGAGGGATTCAATCCGCACCCCTATTTGGTCTTTGCCGCTCCTTTGGCGCTGGGAATCGAGGGAGAACGGGAATATTTTGAGATCAAAATCACCGAAGAAATGCCCTTGGAAGAGATGAAACGACGGTTAAACGAAACACTCCCCCAAGGATTGAAGATTTTGGACGTTTTTGAATCGGAAAACGATTTTAACGACATCGAAAGTGCCGACTACCGGGTCTTCGTGGAAGGGAAAACCGCAGAAGAATGGAACACCTTCTTCGAAGCGGAAACTATTCCCGCGGAAAAGAAGACGAAACGCGGAATTGAGACCATTGATATGAAGCGGGAGATCCTTGGATGTAAAGCAGAAAACGTTGAAAACGGCGTGATTTTGTATCTGCATCTCCCCTGCGGAAACCGGAAGAATCTCTCTCCCCTATTGGTGATCAAAACCTTTGCCCCCGATGAGGAAACTTATTATACCGCCGCAAGAATGGTTTTTTTCGATCAAAAGGGAGGCAGATTCTAACTTTTGTCACAAAAACGTGACAGATAAATGATAAAGACATGATATAATGGAGTTTAGGTGAAATTCAAGCAGAGCTTTGTGCGAAACCGAAGGAGAATATCAAAGATATGTAACTGTGGGGGGAGCACAAAATCCAACCGAATTTTACCCGTAAAAGAATATGTCAGTCGCAATTACCTGACAATAATCAAAACACGGAGATAAGAGAAGATGAAAAAATTTTCGACAAAGCAAATTGCCTTTTGCGGATTGATTGCCGCAATATACGTGGTATTCACTTGGGTATTGGGAGAATTCGGATACGGTCCTATTCAATTCCGTTTTTCCGAATGCATGACCGTTCTTCCTTTTTGTTTTCCGGTGGCAACGGCGGGAATTACGGTGGGCTGTTTTCTCGCGAATCTAATGAGTACCGTAGGTCCGTTAGACTTGGTTTTGGGAACCCTGGCAACTCTGATAGGAGGTCTTGGAACACAGCTTTGTCGCAAAAGGGATCTCTGGTGGCTGGCACCGCTGCCGCCGGTGATCTCCAACGCTATTATTATCGGAATCATGCTGACGATATACGGCGAGGCAAAGACTTTAACGTATTTTTTGACAATGGCAGCACAGGTCGGATTGAGCGAATTTGCGTGCTGCTACGCGTTGGGGCTTCCGCTGCTGTTATTGGTTCGGCATTATCAAAAAACGAACGATAGAGGGAACGAATTATGAAAATCAAAAAGGCTGTTATTCTTGCCGCAGGATTGGGGACGCGCATGCTGCCTGCGACGAAATCCGTACCGAAGGAACTGGTGCCCATCGTTGATAAACCGGCATTGCAGTATTTGGTGGAAGAAATCAAAGCTTCCGGAATTGACGACATTATGATCATCATTTCCCGCGGAAAAACGTTGATTGAAGATCATTTCGATTATGCTCCGGAGCTGGAAGAGCGTCTTCGGGCAGGGGGAACCGCAAAGGAACCTGCACTGAAACAGGTTCGGCAGATTGCAGAACTGGCAGACATCGTTTATGCACGTCAGAAAGAAATGCTCGGCACGGGTCACGCCCTGTTATTGGCGAAAAATTTCGTAGGAGACGAACCTTTTGCATTACTCTATGGCGACGACGTAATTATGAATGACGAAAATCCCGTCGTGGGACAACTGACCGACGTATATGAAAAATACGGAAAGAGCGTAGTTGGAGTTCAAGAAGTTTCGGAAGAACTGGTGATGAAATACTGTACGCTGGACGTAAAACCAGTAGACGACCGGCTCTATGAAGTATTTGATATGATCGAAAAGCCCAAGAAAGAAGAAATCATCTCTTGCTTCTCGGTTTTGGGACGGATCGTACTCACGCCCGACGTGTTTGACTATTTGGAAAAAACCCCTTACGCGGAAAACGGAGAATTGCAGTTGACCGACACCATGAAGTTGATGGCAAACGACGGCAAAATGATGGCAGTCGATTTTGAAGGAAAACGGTACGATATGGGGAATAAATTGGGCGTGATGCAGGCTCAGGTGGAAACAGCGTTGAAACACCCCGAAATCGGAGAAGAATTCCGGGCGTATCTAAAAGAATTTGCAAAAACTCTATAAATTAGCGAGAGAAATTTGCACCCGCAAGAAGTATTTCTTGCGGGTGCATTGTATTTTTATAATCAATTTTCGTCTTCGGGAATTTGTTCTTTTTTCAGCGGGAAGATGATGGAAGAGACAAATTGGTCTCCGTCAATGGTGATAGAAAATCTTGCCCCCAACTGCTCGGCAAAGGATTTGGCAATTGCAAGTCCCAAACCGCTCCCCTCCCCGGTACGGGAAGGGTCTCCCCGCACGAATTGTTCAGAAATTTCCTCGGCGGAGAAGTTCATTTCGTAGGACGAAGTATTTTTCACCGTAACGGTCGCATTCTCTCCTTCCAAGGTAAGCAGAACGAAAATACGGGTTCCGGATAAAGAATACTTCAAAGCGTTATCTAACATATTCTGAAGAATACGGTAGATCTTATTTCCGTTGGAGCGGATAGGTGCAGAACCCTTCCCTGAGAGACGGACGGTCTTCCCTGCGGCAGCGGCAGTATCGGAAAGATCCGCAACCAGTTGACGTGCCAACAAAAACAGGTCCAAATCTTCCATGGGAACCTCTTCGGAACCGCTGTTGGCTTTGGAGAGGGCAAAAACATCAGAGACAAGATGATTCAGACGGTTGGATTTTTGAGTCAAAATCTTAACGTAATCCCGGGCTTCCTTCGATAATTCGACTTTGGAAAGCAAATCCAGATAGCCAATAATAGAAGTCAAGGGAGTTCTTAAATCGTGGGAGACGTTGGTAATCAGATTGACCCGGGAACGCTCTGCTGAGATCTGATTGCGCAAGGTGGAATCAAACCCGTCACCGACACTCCGCAGTTGATCTTCATATTCGGAGAAAAGATTTCCCTCAGGAATTTCAGCATGGAAAGACAGGTTCCCGTCCTTCAGTTCCGTGATGTGATCCAAGAGTCGATTTAGTAATTTCAAATCGTAATAACATCCAAAGAGATACACAACCACCAGAGAAGCAGCAACGAAAAGCAAGATAATCTGCAATACGATCCAATAATGATTTACGGCGGTAGCAACGTAAAATCCAATCAAAACCGCTTCAATCAACAAGAACGTTACGGTTCGAACAAAAAAGGAAACGGAGTAACGGTAACGGTGGAAATAACGCCTGTCCGCCCGGCGGCGCAAAGCCAAAAAGGGTCGGTTGCAAAACCACCACAAGAAAGAACCCCGGATCAGCCGGTTTTCCTTAGCAAAACGGATCAGCGAAATTACCGACAGCAAGAGAACCAAAATCAGGGACGTAAATAAAAGAGAAAAGGCAAGATAAACCGAACGGTCGCTGCCGAAATTAAACAATGAGAAGAGATTTTGGAACCAACGAAAGAAAGAAACGTCCAAAATCTGAAAAACTATAATAACCGAAAGAACCCCGACAAGAACAATGAGTTCCGTGAAAAACCGTGGGGTATCCGGAGATTTTTTTTCAATTTTTCCCCAACTGACCGACAAAATCAAATACGTGATAGGTACTGCAGCAAGGGATAGGAGAAGAATAAACATCAGCGCGCGGTTTTTCGCCGTTGCCCAAACGGAATACTGCTCGTTGATCCAATCGGAATCAGGGACGAGGATCGCGCCGGCATCACAGAAAAAAACAGAAAGAGATACCGTTTTCGTTAAATCGTAGGGTTTCCAGGAATAATCCTGCCAATGAGAAAATCTGTCCGTCTGGGTATGATTTGTATCCATGAGATAACAGATTCCGTTGCGGTAGACCGCCAACGTTTTGGCATGGCTGAAATCTACCCCCTCCAGCAGAGGAATATCGGTCAAAACCGTTCCGTCGGCATAAAAATAATAATGGAACGCTCCATCAATAGCTCCCCCTTCCAGATCCACGGGAGAAACCTTGCGACCGGAATAAACCTGTCGTGCCAAAGAGACCATTTCTTCCGAAGCGGAAGTGAGCCGTTGATGGTAGGATTCGGTATTTCGAAAATCGGTATAAGTAAAAATTTCACCCATACCGGCGTTATCGTTGGCGTAAACGTAGCACCATGCGGCAGAAAACAGTAACAAGGCGCAGAGAAGCCATGCGACGGTGCGAATCAGCCGGGAACGGAGAAACACCATATTTCCCCTCCTATCTTTTGAACGTTCTTATTTTTCCAGTTTATAGCCGATTCCCCAGATCACCTTCAGATACCGGGGTTCTTTCGGATTAATTTCGATCTTTTCCCGAATCCGGCGAATATGGACGGTGACGGTGTTTTCCACGGCGTGAGCGTCTTCCTTCCACACGGCGCGATAGATATCCTCAGCGGAATAGACCTTCCCGGGGGTACGCATAAAAAGTTCCATGATACCCCATTCGGTCGAAGTGAGCTTGATCGAACTTTCGTCCACAAAAAATTCCCGGGAATCCAAATCCATGCGAAGTCCGCCGACAGAAAGAACATTGCCCCCTTCCGGTTCCGTAGAGGCACCGAGACGGAAGTAACGGCGCAGTTGAGACCCTACCCGGGCAAGCAATTCCATGGGATTATAGGGTTTTGCAATATAGTCGTCCGCGCCCACGTTAAGACCCAAAATCTTATCGCTGTCTTCCGTGCGGGCGGAAAGAATGATGATGGGGATATTTTTGCTTTTTCGAATCTGCATCACGGCGGAAAGCCCGTCCACCCGGGGCATCATCAGATCCATGAGAATCAGATGAACCTTGTTGAGAGACAAAACCTCCAGCGCTTCCAATCCGTCGTAGGCTTTCAGAACGGTATAACCTTCCAGTTCCAGCAGTTTTGTAATAGCGGATACGATCTCCGGATCATCGTCAACCACCAAGACCGTTGCGTTCAATTCGGCAGAATCCATTCCACGCCTCTTTCTCCGGCACACGCCGGGGTCATATAATATAATTTATATTATATCATACCCAACGGGGAATGTCAAGTCAAAAACAGGGGAACGGCATCGGGCAACAGGGTTGCGTGTTCCGCAAGAAAAGATCGGTCAACGAAACTGAGATTTCCGTATTCCAACATGGTTAAAGTCAGGTCGTCAAAGCGGCAGGGAGACGTATAAAATTCATACCAAAGATAGTATTTTCCGTTCCAGCGATAAATTTCTGCGCAAAGATCCGGATCCCGCAAAAAAGCTCCGCGGCTGTCAAGAAGCCCGTCAAGATCGGCAAATTCGATCACCTGAGAATACACGCAACGCTCCTCTCCTTCCTTGGGAAGAGAAAAATATAGCAGCAGTTTTCCCGCCGCATTTTCCACGGCACGCACAGAGATGTTTCCCGCGTCACCGATTTCTTCCCGAAGACAGACCAAAACCGCCAGTTGTTCACAAAATCTCCGGGTGCGGAAATCAGAAAAAGACATGGTAGCATAACGGATCCCAAAAGCCGTCTGATCGGCAGAATCCAAGATAACGAGAATTTCGTCCCGGGGCGTTTTCTCCATCTGCACGGAAAACTCCTCCCTAAAAAGTCTTACTCCATTATATTTTTCGGGAAAGCTTTTTGACAATTCCAGACCAGACGGAAACACTGCTTTCGGCAGGTAGCGCTTTTGATCGTTTACGTACCGTTAGCAATAACGTTGCCGCCATCAACCGCCCGGGACGATCATTACCGGAAAAAGCTTTCTGGGTTTAACAGTTGGTCTCTGTTATTTTTTTTGAAATAAAACGCTATCATGCAAACGACCTGCCCGCGCATATATTTTTTCAGAATATTTCGGGAGGGTTTTTATGTTTCATTTACCTTTTCATTTGTTTTATCTGATTCTGCACATTCGGAATGCAGGCTCTTTTCAGCAGCCGTTGTCAGCGGAAAAAGAGGCGGAATATCTGAAAAAAATGAGAAACGGAGATTTGCAGGCACGGGAGATTTTGATCGAACGAAACATGCGTTTGGTGGCGCATATTGTAAAAAAATACTACGCATCTTCCGACGAGCAGGACGATTTAATTTCCATCGGAACGGTGGGATTGATCAAGGGAATCGACAGTTTTCGAAGTGAGAAAAAAATTCGTCTTGCCACTTACGTTTCAAGATGTATTGAAAATGAAATTTTAATGCATTTCCGAAGTCTGAGGAAATCCGCAAACGACGTTTCCATTAACGAAGAGATCGACACGGACAAAGACGGGAACTCCCTTTCCTTGATGGACGTGGTCGCCGACGAAGACACGATTTTGGACGACGTGTATCGAAATATCCGGGCGACGAAATTGATGTCTGCCATTGAATCAGCTCTTGATCCCAGAGAAAAGACGGTGGTACGGTTGCGGTACGGTCTTTCCGAGCCGCCGAAGACGCAAAAAGAAACGGCGGTGGTTTTGGGGATATCCCGTTCCTACGTATATAATATCGGTTAATATAAATGAATGGCATTCGTAAAAAACACAAGAGCGACCATTCATTTTTTATTATGCAAAAATCGGACAGGCTTCCCATAAACATAGGATAACTATGGGCTTTTCAGTGTGTTTGTATTGAAAACTGAACGGTGCTCGGAAAGGATTATAATATGGCAAGTGCTGTTCAATGGATAAAAATCACAACGGATATTTTTGATGATGAAAAAATACTCTTGATTGATTCAATGCTCGAAGCAGATAAAATTATAATAATTTGGTTCAAACTTCTTTGCTTAGCAGGAAAGCAGAATAACAAAGGCGTATTTATGTTCAAGGACGTCCCCTACACAACGCAGATGTTATCTACAATTTTACACCGTGATGAAGATACAATAAAAAGAGCTCTTACTATTTTTGAAGATTACGGTATGATTCACTATGAAAATAGTGCGATAGTAATTACAAACTGGGGCAAGCACCAAAGTCTTGATAAAATCGAGGCGAATGCAGCTTATATGCGAGAATATATGCGAGAGTATCGTAAAAAACAGCGTGATGTTGCAAACGGCAAGGACGAACATAAAGTTAACGATAAAGTTAACGGTAAAGTTAATATTAACTCGCCAGATATAGATATAGAAAAAGACAAAGATAAAGATATAGATAAAGAAAATAATAAAGAAGATAATAGTAAACAATCATCTGGCGAGGGCGATTCTAAAATCAATTATAATCAAATTATTGCTGTCTTTAATGAAATTTGCAAATCTTTACCGAAAGTTTTGAAACTGAACGATAGTCGCAAAAAGGCTTTGAAAGATGCTCAAAGACATTTAGGGAACACAACATTTGAGGACTTTTTCAAGAGGGTGGAAGCTTCAGATTTTCTAACAGGTAGAAAAACAGATTGGCGTGCCAACTTTGACTGGATTATAGCACAGTATAATATGCTAAAGATATTAGAGGGCAACTTTGATAATAGGAATAAGTCGGTAAAAGAAAACTATACAGATATTTCCAAATATCAGAATATGAAAATGGAGGTATGACCTATGGATTATCTTGCTCAAATAAAATATTATCATAGCGTTTGTTCTGGACTTAAAAAGCGTCATATCTATTGCAATTTATATAATTTTAAGCCGCGGACAGGACAAGATGATGCCCTTAGTGCCGTTAAACAGTTTGCTTGTGATTTTATTGATAATAAAAATCCAGTTGGACTTTTATTAGTTGGCGGTGTCGGCTCGGGCAAAACATACATTGCGGCAAGTCTTGTAAACTATCTCGCTGATGTTATGGAACTATATTCTTGCGAAGAACACTCCGATGAATATATTGATTTATTAAAAGTAGATTTTTCGTGGCTTGATAAAAATACCAACGTTTGCTTTGTAGTGCTCTCGGAATTATATGAGCATTTGAGATATTGCTATAGCAACAATGATCCATGGTCGCCCAAAAGAATAATGAACCATTTACGAGAAGTCGATTTGTTGGTTTTAGATGATATGGGTGCAGAGAAAACAAGCGATTGGACAAAGGAAATTTTGTTTAACATCATTGACTACAGATATAATGAGCAACTGCCTATGATTGTTACAACAAACTGCGTTCCCGAAGAACTCAAAGAGAAAATCGGAGACAGAAATTTTGATCGTTTACGTGAAATGTGTGCATTGGTTTCGGTAGTGGCTACAAGCCAAAGAGAAACTGCAAAATTATAAAAATACCGGAGGTATAGTATTATGAGTACAACAACTAATTATGAATTTAATATTGGATTTGACAAGGGCGAACGCTTACCACTAACCAGTACAGAATGGCTCGACCAAGCTGAAACCTGTGTATTAGGAGTAAAAAGTCACTTCAAGAAAATGCCCCAATCCGAAAAGACATTCTTGGACTTGGCTTCAACGCTAATTTCAACTGTTCGGGACAATTTAGAAACCGACAGAGAAATGGGGTTGACTTACGAAAACGATGACAGTCTTGGTCTTGCTAATGTTACGGTCTATCGTCATACTACGATTGAAAATCAATCCTTCAACAGAAGTATTACTCCATACGAGTTATTGGAATATTCTAAAGAAAATATCGTTGCCATTATGGATACATATAACATAGATACAGATACCTATCGCAAGCTAAATTCAGTATATGTTCAACTAATAGAACTCCAAGAATACTTTGAGAAAGATACAGAATAACGATATAATGCAATATAGTTATAACAAAAGCCATTGGAACTGCGACAGCGGTTTCAATGGCTTTCCCTTTATATGAAGCGAGTTATAAGAGGGCTAATCTTAGGTGACAACATTATATGTCATATCGCCAATGGTATAATCGCAAGTACCGTCTGCTTTCTCAATAGCGGAAATGGGCAGTCCTTGCAATTCAAGGATAGTTGTTAAAAAGACAAGTATATCAGCGTTGCTGTATCTTGCCTCGTTTGACAGTTCGTTTGGTGTCTGCGTTCCTGCCCCTGTATTTGCGGTAATCGTTTTTCGTACTCTTTTCATAGTGATGTCCTCTTTCTGTAATCTGACACGAAAGAGTGATACATCTCGGTTAGATGTTCCGAATGTTTGAAACCCTGCGACAGTTTCAGCCGAATTACCAACAGACAGAAAACAGTATCTTTTGTGCCTTCAATAATATTAAAGGTTTTTCGGGTCGCTCACTCGATCGCAAAGGCAAGACAAGGCGAAAGGTAAATCCCCCGATAATTTATACTGTTATAATTAAAATGGCAGACAGGCGGTTTTATGCCTTATTCTGCGGTGTCCTCGTCTATGCCTAAAAGAATATCCACAGCCTGTTGTAAATCTTCTTTTGTGCGGTATGCTTTGATAACTTTCTTTTCGTGTGCGTTCAGCTCGTCATCAGTCAAATGAACATCAAGCAAATCACTCGGAGATACATTTAACGCTCGGCAGATATTACCGATAATATCCGCATCGGGTCTGTTTATGCCCTGCTCCCAATTCGATACACGGCTCTTGGTTACATCTATTTTCTCTGCCAACTGCTCCTGTGTCAGACCGCTTTCTTTTCTGTACTTGCGTATTCTATTTCCAATCTCGTATTTCAAGAAAATCACCTCACTTATAGATATTATACACGAAAATAAAGAAAAAGCAATGTTTTTATCAAGATTTTCTGTACTTTTGTATTGACTTCACAGCATTACTGTGGTATTATGTATAAAAGTACAGAATTTCTGTATTATAGGAGGCTTGAATATGGAAGTTTACAAAAAAGTAAGGGCTTATATCGAGGATAACGGCTATAAACAATTAGCCGTAGCACAGAAAGCAGGTATATCAAAAGTTACATTCAATGCAATGATGAACGGCAAACGGACTATGTATGCAGACGATTTAAGAGCCATTTGTTTGGCATTGAATGTCAGTCCCGAGGTATTTATAGAAGTACCGAAGAACTGCTGATATATAAAGAGGGGTGATTTTCTTGAAAAACATTGATAAAGTTGCAAACGCTGTCTTGCTTATGGATAAACAGTTACGTGAAGAACTACTGATTAAAGACGGAACATTACAAGCCAAAAAACTATGGGAAAATACATATATCAAAAAACAGATTGATAAACGAGAGAACGGCGGTACATTTACGATCCAAGACCATATTCGTGCTATGGTCTATTCAATGCTGACCTCGGGGGCTTCTTGGAATAGAGTTGAGCCGAGCATAGATATTGAAACAGGTCGGGTACTACTGATTGATAAAATCTTTTATCAGTATGATGTTGATACTCTGCTGAATACAGACCCTATGGATTTAGTCGAGAGGGTCAAGCAACATAAACTCGGTACGCAATATATAAAAAATCAAATGGTTGCCCTTATCGGTACTAATATCGGCAA
>JAZNDV010000063.1:0-9756 GCA_045588285.1 Eubacteriales bacterium | reverse complement strand
GATATTGTTTCGGATCCGCACCGGGCAAAAATACTTCGATCACCTTCACTCCGCGATCGGTCAGCCATTGCAGCGCCGTGCCGTCGGTCTCTGCGGCAGAGGAGACGGACAGCGATGCGTAGTGCCCCAGAAAGACCGCTTCCCGAATTTCTTTTTCCGTTGCTTCCTTTGGGTAATGCAATCCCCGTTCCCCATAGCGCAGGATCACCGCAGACCGAGGGAGATCCTTCCGCAACCGTGCGGTGAGCGCCGCCGTTTCGGTCTCGCTTTCGGGAAACGTTCCAATGTCGCTCCTTTGTGGATTCGTATTCCTCATTTTTATCCAATTTGCATTGAAGTTTCGGTTTAAGTCAACGCCTCGGGAATTTGTTCGGATAATATTTGAATTCGGCATTTTTTCATTTGTTTCCAAGGGTTTTTTATCAAATGAGCAATTTTTACTTAAACCATTTTGGTTTATTTCATACGCGTCCGGATTTAGAATCGGAATGACTCGTATCTTACACTTGTTTTTTAAGGTCTTCAAATCAAAATCTCCTAAAATTCCGCCGTACCGTTCCTCTTCGGCAAGGTTGCTTTTCCATCGGAGAAGAAGGTGGGACAGGGAGCGGTCTTCGCTAGTGAATCCCGAAAGGAAAAGAATGGATTTTTCTTTGCTGCCCCATTGGTATTCTTCCAGATCGTTTCCCCTGCGGCTCCGTCCGAATACGAGAGGTTTTTCGGTCTGGAACATTCCTTGAAAATCGGTTTGCATAGCCGGTCCTCCTGAATGTAAAAATGATTTTTAGAATAAATTTTCGAAAAATTCACAAAACGCCCTTTACAAACCTCTCCGGATATGGTATAATGACGATAGAAAATGCGAAGGGAGTGTCTTTTTTTATGTCGGAGCGAAAGATCCTTTCTTCACAAAAGACATTTTCGGGGAAAATTCTTTCGGTACGCGTCGACCGGGTGGAACTTCAGCCCGGATTGGAAGTCTTCCGGGAGGTCGTGGAGCACGTTCCGTCGGTTTGCGTTCTACCGCTTGATGAGGACGGATTCGTTTATCTCGTCCGTCAGTACCGCCACCCCTACGGAACCGACGTATTGGAAGCTCCTGCCGGAATGATCGACGAAGGGGAAACTCCCGAACAGGCTGCTGCCCGGGAATTACGGGAGGAGATCGGCGCGGAAGGTGATTTGATTCCGCTGGGCGAGTTTTTGCCTACGCCCGGATACTGTGACGAGCTTATTTATTTGTTTCTTGCGAAGGTCCGCCGGTTTGGGGAGACGGATCCGGACGACGACGAGTTTTTACAGACGGTAAAACTGCCCTTTTCGGAATTTTACCGAAGGGCGGTAGAGGGAACGATCCGGGACGGAAGAACCCTTGCATTGGCATTGCGTTCCGCCCCCGGGCTGAATTGTTAAAAGGAGAGACGGAGTATGTCAAAACGGGACGAAAAACGCGCGGAGATCCTGGAATTCGTCACCAATAAGGTGATGGAAGAAGGATACGTTCCCTCGGTTCGGGAGATCTGCAAGGCGGTAGGGTTATCTTCTCCCGCCACGGTGCATTATCATTTGAACCAGTTGTGCGAAGAGGGGTTGATCTCCAAAGAACCCAACAAAAAACGGGTCATTCGCTTGACGAATCAATCGTCGGGAGGTGCTTTCGTGAAGATCCCCGTGGTGGGCAGAGTGACCGCAGGACAACCGATTCTTGCCCAAGAATGTATTGAGGACTACATTCAAGTCCCCGCCGATCAGATCCGGGGACGGGAGACCTTTGCTCTCACCGTCCGGGGAGACAGCATGATCAACGCCGGGATATTGGACGGCGACATTATCATCGTGTTGCGTACTCCGGTGGCGGAAGACGGTCAGATCGTGGTGGCTCTTTTGGGGGACGAAGCCACGGTAAAACGGTTCTACCGGGACGGTCGGCGGATCCGCCTGCAGCCGGAAAACGACGCCTACGCTCCCATCTATGCCGACGAGGTTCAGATCCTCGGCAGGATCATTGCCCTGCATCGGTATGAGATTAACTGAAATACACAAATAAGAATTCCTTCGGAGCAGTCTATGTTCCGGAGGGATTTTTTATGCAGAAATCGTTTTTTCCGGAAAATATTAGAATATAATACATGTTAATTCGCAATTATTTTACAAAATACCTCTTTACTTACAGGGTAATTTGTGCTATAATAAAGTGCAAGACTCTGTCCCCCCTCGGACAGTCTACTATAGCAATACAAACCAAGAGAGGAAGTAACACTATGGGTAACAAAATCTCGAAGGTTCCCTTCAAGGGAACGCCCGAACAGGAACGGGAACTGCGTGACATTATCGCATCCCTGAAAGATCAGCCCGGCGCTCTGATGCCCGTCATGCAGAAAGCGCAGGATATCTACGGCTATCTTCCCATCGAAGTCCAGACGATCATCGCGGAAGGCTTGAACGTTCCCGTGGAAGAGGTCTACGGCGTGGCTACCTTCTACGCGCAATTCGCCCTCAATCCCAAGGGCAAGTACGTCATCGGCGTTTGCCTCGGCACCGCCTGCTACGTTAAGGATTCTCAGGCTGTTTACGACAAATGCTGTGAAGTTCTGAAAATCAAAGGCGGAGAAATCACCGACGACGGCGTATTTTCTCTGGAAGCAACCCGTTGCATCGGTTGTTGCGGTCTTGCTCCCGTTATGACCGTCGGTGACGACGTTTACGGTAAGATTACTGCCGCTGACGTTCCCGGAATTCTCGCAAAATACACGAAGTGATTCTCCGTATTTCGGTCGGTGACCGAATTCGGTTTGGAGGAATCAACCCATGAAAATCAGCACCATTGCCGATCTTCTTGACGCAAAGGTTCTCTGCGGTGAAGATCTTCTGGATAACGAAGTCCATTCGGCTTGCGGCTCGGATATGATGAGCGACGTTCTTGCCTTCGTTAAGGATCAGGCGGTCCTTCTTACCGGGCTTGTTAATCTTCAGGTCGTCCGCACCGCGGAAATGATGGATATGCGCTGTATCGTATTCGTGCGCGGCAAGAGACCTTCCGAGGAAGTGATCGATGCCGCCAGGGAAGCGGGAATCGTCGTTCTTGCAACTGCGGAACGGATGTATCCTGCCTGCGGGAAACTGTACGCCACCGGACTTGTGGGCGGAAGCGTGTTACCGTTATGAGCGAACCTGTAAAATTTCACTTTGACGTTGCCGGAGATAACTTCGCCTCTGCGGGAGAAGCTTCCGTAAAGGTGAAGAAATTGCTTCGCCAACTGAGTATGGATCCTGAAACCATTCGCCGGGTCTCCATCGCCATGTACGAAGGGGAGATCAATATGGTCATTCATGCCAACGGCGGTACCGCAGACGTGATCCTTTATCCCGACCGTATTCAGATCGTTCTGAAAGACACCGGTCCGGGGATCAAAGATGTCCCTCTTGCCATGCAGGAGGGGTACTCCACCGCAAAGGACAACGTTCGTTCTCTGGGCTTCGGCGCGGGAATGGGTCTGCCGAACATGAAACGCTATACCGACCGAATGGAAATTGAATCCGAAGTAGGAAAAGGGACGACGGTCACCATGGAAGTTTTTCTTCCCGGAGCCAACGGCTGATTGACCGGTCGTCTTCTGAAAGGAGGTTTTCCGCATGTCGAATCTGCATTCCGTGTCCCTTCTCCGGGATCGGTGTAAGGGTTGTACCGCTTGTCTGAAGCGTTGCCCTACTGAGGCGATCCGGATCCGGGACGGCCACGCCGTCATTCGTTCCGAGCGCTGTATCGACTGCGGCGAATGTATCCGTGTTTGCCCCCATAAGGCAAAAAAAGCAACCTACGACGGGTTTTCGGCTCTGGAACGCTTCCGTTGGAAGATCGCTCTTCCTGCCCCCGCGCTGTACGGGCAGTTCGATAATCTCGAAGACGTGGATTTCGTTCTGACCGGTCTTCTGGGGTGTGGCTTTGACGACGTTTACGAAGTGGCCCGTGCCGCGGAACTGGTTTCCGAGTATACCCGTTGTTATCTGCGCCGTCCCGATATTAAAAAGCCGGTGATCTCCTCCGCGTGTCCCGCCATCGTGCGTATGATCGCGGCGCGCTTTCCCTCCCTCTGCGGCAACGTGTTGCCCATGCTCCCTCCCGTGGAGATGGCAGCCCGCCTCGCCCGGGAAGAAGCGAAGAAGAATCACCCGGAATGGAAGGACGAAGAGATCGGAGTATTCTTCATCTCTCCCTGTCCTGCCAAGGTCAGTTATATGAAGAATCCCATCGGCATCGAAAAAAGTGCCATCGACGGAACCCTTTCCATGAGTGACGTTTATTTCCGCCTCGTTCCGGTGATGAATAAGATCACCACGCCCATCTCCCTGTCCAAAACCGGACTGATCGGGATCAGTTGGGCAGGCTCCGGCGGAGAATCCTCCGCCTTGTTCAATGACAAGTATCTTGCCGCGGACGGCATTGAGAACGTGATCAAGGTGTTGGACGAAATTGACAACGGAAATATTTCCGGATTGGAATTTGTAGAGTTGAACGCCTGCAGCGGCGGCTGCGTCGGCGGCGCTCTTACCGTCGTAAATCCTTATATTTCAAAAGCACGGCTGCAGTCCCTTCGCCGGTATCTGCCCGTGTCCCGGAATCGGGTGGGGTCGGCTCTTAAGCCGGACTCTGCGGAGATCCCCTCCGATTACCTATGGAACGAACCGTTAAAATACGCACCGATTTTGCAGTTGGATTCGGACATCTCCGCCGCTATGCGGAAAATGTCGGAGATTCAGCGTCTGCGGGGGGCTTTCCCCGATCTGGACTGCGGTGCCTGCGGTGCTCCCACCTGTCTTGCCTTGGCGGAAGACGTGGTTTGCGGAGATGCCAGCGAACACGACTGCATTATGAAATGGAAAGACGTTTTGAAGGGGAAGACCCAGAAAAACGGCACTCCGGAAGGAGAGACACCGAAATGACCGTAAAGGAATTGCGGGAAAATCTGAATCTTCAGATCCTTTCCGAATCCGAACCCGACCGTGCCGTCACCGGCGGCTACGCGGGGGATCTTCTCAGTTGGGTTATGGGACGGGCGCAAAGCGGCGACGCTTGGGTCACCATCATGACCAACCGCAACGTCATCGCCGTGGCGTCGCTGGCGGATACCGCCTGCATCATCGTGGCGGAAGATTCCGCGGTGGAGCCCGACGTGATTTCTTTGGCATCTGAGAAGGGAATCAACCTTTACCGCAGTTCGGAGAATACTTTCGCTCTGTGTTGCCGCATCGGCTCTCTTTTGGGCGTATGAATCGGTACTATTACGATTTACACATTCACTCCTGTCTCTCTCCCTGTGCCCAGGACGATATGACCCCTGCCAACATCGCCGGTATGGCATCGTTGAAAGGGTTGACCCTTCTGGCGCTGACCGATCACAATTCCTGCCGCAACTGCCCGGCGTTTTTTGAAGCCTGCAACGCGTTTGGAATCGTGCCGGTGCCCGGAATGGAACTGACCACGGCAGAGGACATTCATCTGATCGTTTTATTTCCCACGCTGGAACAGGCGATGGACTTTGACGGACAGATCCACCCCCGGATCCTTCCGGTGAAAAACCGTCCCGATATTTTCGGGAATCAATGGGTGGTGGACAGCGACGACAATCTCCTTGAAACCGAGGAGACGTTGCTCATCAACGCCACCGACCTGGACGTAGATTCTGCCGTTAAATTGGTGGAACGGTACGGCGGTGTCGTTTATCCGGCGCACATTGACCGACCGTCCAACGGTATGATCGCCATTCTCGGGTCCGTTCCGAAGGAATACGGGTTTTCCTGTGTGGAGTTCAACGATTACGGTCAGCGGGATAAGATCCTGGCAGAACAGGAATTGAATTGCATCACCCTTTGTTCTTCCGATGCCCACGAGTTGGGGCGCATCAATGAGGCAGAACATTTTCTCGATCTGGAGGACGAACCCTATTCTTCCGCCTTGGTTCGCCGGCGGTTGATAGAGTTCCTGAAACGATGAAAGAATTATCGCTCAACATTCTTGATATTGCGCAGAATTCGGTTTCCGCCGGTGCAAAAAACATTTTAATTTCCCTTGAGGAAGATGAACAAGGGTTTTTGACCTTGACCGTCACCGACGACGGAAAGGGAATGAGCCCGGAAATGGTCCGCACCGTCACCGATCCCTTCTGTACCACCCGAACCACTCGGAACGTCGGCATGGGAATTCCTTTGCTGAAACTTGCAAGCGAGCAGGCGGGCGGGGAATTGTCCATCGTTTCGGTGTCCCGAAATACCGACCCCGTAAATTGCGGGACGACTGTTAAAGCAACCTTTGACACGAACAGTATTGATTTCACTCCCTTGGGGGACGTGGTCGATACGGTGGTCGTGCTGATCCAAGGACACCCGGAGATCGATTATCGTTTCGTTCATTCTACCCCGAACGGCACCGCCCGTCTCGACACCAGAGAACTGCGGGAAGTGTTGGGGGAAGAAATATCCCTCGGAGAGTTTGAGATCCTTGATTGGATCCGCGGCTCTTTGGAGGAACAATACCAAGCGTTAAAAAAATGAATCATATAAAATGGAGGCGTAACATTCATGAAAACTCTTGCAGAACTTGAAGCCATCAGAGAACGGATGAGAGGAAAAGTTGCGGTCCGTGAGACCAGTGACAATACCACCCGTGTCGTTGTCGGAATGGCAACCTGCGGCATTGCCGCCGGCGCCCGTCCCGTCCTCAACGCTGTGGCTGAGGAAGTTTCCAAACAAGGTCTGTCCGAAACCGTCACCGTCACTCAGACCGGCTGCATCGGCCTTTGCCAGTATGAGCCTATCGTCGAAGTGTATCAGCAGGGCAAGGACAAAGTCACCTACGTCAAGATGGATACCGAAAAGGCCAAGAAGGTCGTTTCGGAACACATCAAAGGCGGTAAGATCGTGGCCGAATATACCATTGCAAACAATAAGTAATAAGGAGGAAGAAATCAATGATTCGCTCTCATGTTTTGATTTGCGGCGGCACCGGTTGTACATCCTCCGGCAGTGCCAAACTGCATACCAGACTCGAAGAAGAAATCAAGGCTAAGGGTCTTGAAAACGAAGTTAAGGTCGTTCAGACCGGTTGCTTCGGTCTCTGTGCCCTCGGTCCCATTATGATCGTATACCCCGACGGCACCTTCTACAGCATGGTGAAGGAAGAAGACCTTCCCGAAATCGTAGAAGAACATTTGTTGAAAGGCCGTCCCGTAGACCGTTTGGTTTATAAAGATAAGGCGGACGATATTGTTGCGGAGGCGGAAGAACATTATTCTTTGAACGATACTGCCTTCTATAAGAAGCAGATGCGCGTTGCTCTCCGCAACTGCGGTGTCATCGACCCCGAAATTATCGACGAATACATCGCCATGGACGGTTATAAGGCGTTGGGGAAAGTCCTGACCGAAATGACCCCCGAAGACGTCATTCAGACCATGCTCGATTCCGGTCTCCGCGGACGCGGCGGCGCCGGTTTCCCCACCGGTATGAAGTGGAAATTCGCCCGTGCTTCCCAGTCCGATAAGAAATTCGTCTGCTGTAACGCCGACGAAGGAGATCCCGGTGCGTTCATGGACCGCTCCGTTCTGGAAGGTGACCCCCATGCCGTTATCGAAGCCATGGCAATCGCCGCTTACGCTATCGGTGCCGATCAGGGTTACGTATACATTCGTGCGGAATATCCTATCGCCGTTAAGCGTCTCTCCATCGCCATTCAGCAGGCGCGTGAATACGGTCTGTTGGGCAAGGACATCTTTGGCTCCGGCTTCAATTTTGACCTGGATATCCGTCTGGGCGCCGGCGCATTCGTTTGCGGTGAAGAAACCGCTTTGATGACTTCCATCGAAGGCAAACGCGGAGAACCCAGACCCCGTCCTCCCTTCCCCGCCGTCAAGGGTCTGTTTGGTCAGCCCACCGTTCTGAACAACGTTGAAACCAACGCCAACATTCCTCAGATCATTCTGAAGGGTGTGGATTGGTTCCGTTCCATCGGCACCGAAAAGAGTAAGGGAACCAAAGTCTTCGCCCTGGGCGGGAAGATCACCAACACCGGTCTTGTTGAAGTTCCTATGGGTACTCCCCTGCGTACTATCATCGAAGAAATCGGCGGCGGTATTCCCAACGGCAAAAAGTTCAAGGCGGCTCAGACCGGCGGTCCTTCCGGCGGCTGTACCCCCGCAGAACATTTGGACGTTCCTATTGACTACGATAACCTGATCGCCTTCGGCTCTATGATGGGGTCCGGCGGATTGATCGTTATGGACGAAGACAACTGTATGGTTGACATCGCCAAATTCTTCCTGGAATTCACCGTAGACGAATCCTGCGGTAAATGTACTCCCTGCCGGATCGGTACCCGCCGTCTTCTGGAAATGCTGACCAAGATTACCGACGGCAAAGCTACACTGGAAGACTTGGACAAGATGGAAGAATTGTGCCATTATATTAAGGAAAATTCTCTCTGCGGTCTCGGTCAGACGGCTCCGAACCCCGTTCTTTCCACCCTGCAGTATTTCCGTGATGAATACGTAGCGCATATCGTTGATAAGACCTGTCCTGCCGGCGTTTGTAAGAATCTGCTGAAATACAGCGTTGTTCCCGATAAGTGCTTTGGCTGCGGTATGTGTATGCGTGCCTGCCCCGCCTCTGCCATCTACGTCACCGATTACACCGCTCCCGGAAAGAAGAAGCCCGCCGTGGCGATCGACACCGATAAGTGCGTGAAGTGCGGTGCTTGTATCGGAACCTGTAAGTTCAGCGCCATCGTTAAGAAATAAGGAGGATTGTGGAAATGGCTGATGTAAATCTGAAAATTAACGGCATTCCCGTAACCGTTCCTGCCGGAACGACCATTCTCGAGGCTGCCAATAAAGCCGGTGTCCGTATTCCGACTCTGTGCTTTTTGAAAGATATCAATGCAATCGGCGCATGCCGTATCTGTATCTGTGAAGTCAAGGGTGCCCGCGCTCTGGCTGCCGCCTGCGTTTATCCCGTAACCGAAGGCATGGAAGTATTTACCGATACTCCCAAGGTCATCGAATCCCGCAAAACTACCCTCGAACTGATCCTTTCCAATCACGATATGAAGTGCCTCTCCTGCCCCCGCAGCCAAAACTGCGAACTGCAGAGACTGGCGCTGGAATACGGCGTGGATTGCGACCGTTTTCAGGGTGTGAAAACTCCTTCTGAATTGGAAAACACCAACCCCTACCTGATCCGCGACAACGGAAAATGTATCCTTTGCCGCCGTTGCTCCGCCGTCTGCCGTCAGAATCAGGGCGTGGGCGTGATCGGCGCCAACGAACGCGGATTCAATACTCATATCGGTTGTGCCTTTGATTTGGATCTGAAGGACGTTGCTTGTATCGGTTGCGGTCAGTGTACCGTCGTTTGCCCCACTGCCGCCCTCACCGAAAAGGACGATACCGCCGCTGTCTTTAAGGCAATTGCCGATCCTTCCAAGCACGTAGTCGTCGCTCCCGCTCCTTCCGTTCGCGTTCAGATCGCGGAAGAATTCGGCGAACCTATCGGAACCAATGCGGAAGGCAAGTTGGTTGCTTCTCTCCGCCGCCTCGGCTTTGATTCCGTGGTTGACGTCGACGTTGCCGCTGACGTTACCATCATCGAAGAAGGTACGGAATTCATTAACCGGGTTCAGAAGGGCGGTGCTCTGCCCCTGATTACTTCTTGCTCCCCCGGTTGGGTCAAGTACTGCGAACACTACTATCCTGAATTTATCCCCAA
>JAZNDV010000062.1:0-3261 GCA_045588285.1 Eubacteriales bacterium | reverse complement strand
GTCAGAACGCTTGCACAATTCGTCAATGGAAACCTGCTCGTAGCGATCGTCAGGCTTTCTGCGGCACATCAGGACCCTGCACCCCATCGCCTCGGCAACCTGCGCCACTTTTCCGCCGATCCCGCCGCCTCCCACAACGCCCCAGGTCAGGGAAGAAATTTCATGGTAAATGGGGGTGAGCTTATTGGCAACACCGGAGGCGGAATATGCTCCCGACGATACGAATTCGTTGTATTCCGGCAGATGGGTAACCAAAGACAATGCCATGGCAAGGGTCAACTGCGCCACGTTATCGGTGGAATAGCCGGGGACGTTACACAGAGCAATTCCGGCAGATTTGCAGTATTCCGTATCAATATTGTCATATCCCGTGGCGGCAACGCAGATGAGTTTTACCGCAGTTCCGGAGAGATTGGAAGCGTTGAGTTTGATTTTATTGACCACGGCCACGTCGGCATCAAGGATCCGTCCGTGAATCTCGTCGGGAGTTGTGGTAGAATATTCCGCAGTTTCTCCAAGGGCACGAATGGGAGACAGATCCACGTCTTCCCCCAAAGTTGCGGCATCTAAAATGGCGATTTTCATAAAGCACCTCGTTTTATTTCTCATTCTATGCTTGTTTCAAATTAGAAAAAAGACTCACATTTTTTTAAATTTCTTATACGTCATACAGTTTACAAACTTTTCATCATATTTTTTCGGGCTTCTGAAAATACCATGATCCAATCCTACATCACTAAGGGGAGCGCCCTTAACGACAAATATCGTATTGCGAAGATTGCCGATGAATTTATAAACCGGGACACGGTCTCCGTGATAATGTTTTCCCGAAAGCCGGGGAAAAAGAGGGATTTGCTCCCAATATACCGTATCGTCAATGAAATGAATGACCGTTCTTTTGTTGGCAATTTTTTTAGGAATGATGATCGTGTAATCTTTATCACCGCAAACCAATCTGTATATTTTTACAAATTCAGTTTCAGTTATTAACTCTTTTGAATGTTTAAAACAATCAAACATTTTCATAAAATCACCTCACAGGTTTATTATAACACAATTTCGGACAAAATGCAAGGGTAGAAAAATCTCCGAACCGAAAAAGTTCAGTTCGGAGAGAAAGAAAAAAAATTATTTCAAATTACTTGCGAAAACGGTAGGCATCGAAAGACAAATTTGAAACATCGTTCTTTTTAACCTCAAGACAGACGAGCCAGCCTGCCATATCACAAGTACCGCTTTCGGGAGCGATCGATTCTACCACGACGGTGCAGATTCCGTCTTCCACGGCGCAACTGTGAATTTTGTGGGAAATAGAACCGCTTGCCTCTGCGATATAAACGAGAAGCAACGCTTTTTCTCTAAAAAAAGTTTCGTCGTACGCGGTGGGAAACTCGGTAAACAACGCCGTATCGTTCCAAAGAACGGTGGAAGTATACGCGTCACCGTTTTTGAGCGATGAAATCATTTGAGAAAGCTCTGTTTTGCTCTCGATTGCAACGATCGGAAGGCGGTTCCAACCGTCGGCTTCGGCTTTGTTTTCTGAAAATTTAGAGAAGACATGTGCATTATTCCCGCTTCCGTCCACCCGCAGGTATGAGGCTTTATAGTCCACGGTTCCTGCATTTGAAACCACGGTAATTTTTTTGACATTGGGAATCTGTGCCGGATAGGTTTCCATAATTTCTCCGGAAAACTGAACGAAAACCGTGTCTCCGACCCGAAGATCCGAAAGAGAAATTTCCTTATCGTTTTTCAAAAGAACCGTCTCTTCCCCAACGGAACAGGAAAATTCATACCGAAAATTCAAGGGGTTGCTTTCTAACCCGTTTACCAAAAGCCCTTTTTCCCTGATCTGAGATACGGTGGCGTAAAATCCGTCATCGTAAGAAAAAATTTCCAGTTCGGGGTTCTTCGCAACCTCCCGTTCCCACAAATCATCGACCGATGCATAGCGTAACGTCATAGGATAAAGCTGCCACTTGGTATAGAAATCTACGGTTCCGTCTTCCGCGGGAAGGATTCGGTTCCAGCGGATCAGACGGTAGGTCAACGCCCGGAAATCCCGGCTTCCCCCGTCGTTCATCACGCCGACGGGAATGGGCAAAAATAAAATCAATGCAAGAATAAAAACCGGGATCAAGATCCGCAAGAGTTTCTTCTTTCTCATTTTGCGTTTTCACCTCCGAATAAGGTAAATAATTCGTTGAATTCCGTCTCGGTCAAGGAGTAGGTTATCCCGTCCGCCGTAATGGATTTTTCTCGCAAGCAGTAGGTTTTTGAATCATTTCCGCAAATAACGGTAAAGACGGATACCGGTATTGTACTTTCCGGTCGGCTTGAGGTGGAAGTAGTCGGGGGACTTACTTGAAGATCTTCGCCGTTTTCAAAATTCGAAGAGGTATCGGAAAATTCTTCAACCGTGTCCTTCCCTTCCGGCAAAGGCACGTACTTTGCCAAAATTTCCAACCGAAAATCTACGTCCTCCGACGCTGTCAGAGTCCTGCCGGGCAGATGGATCGAGACCATAACGTCAGAAGCTTCATTTTCGGGAAACGCTCCGTTTCTGTGGGATCCTAAGATTCCGGAAACAGACAATATTACCGAAAAACAAAGCACAACGGAAACGATTCCCGAACTCAGCGCAAAGACGCGGGTGCGACGGCGTTTGAGGTAAATTTCCTTTCGGCGGAAAATTTCCGCCTTAAACTCATCATTATTTCGCATCATAGCAAATCCGACTCCTTTCCCAGCAAACCCCGCAACAAACTCTTGGCACGGTAAAGAAGATTGTCGATCTGCTTTTTGTCCTTTTTCATCACTTTTGCCGCCTCTTCGTAGGTAAGTTCTTCAAAATACACCAAATGAACCGCAGCCTGCATTTCAACGGGGAGTTGATTCAAGGCATGGTTCAAAATCTGTCTGCGTTCTTCCCGAAGTACGGAATCCTCTAAAGAAGAACGGTCTTCCACTCCGTCGGCATCGGACAGTTCGACCATCAGGATTTTTTTACGGCGTTTCAGATAATCCAATGCCCGGGAACGCCCTAACATGAACAGATAGGTTTTCAGCGAAGTACGGAAATCATACCTTTTTGGGTGGACAAGCACGTAGGTGAAGACATCGATAGCGATATCTTCCGCCGCAGCCGGATCTCCCACAAATCGGTCGATAAAAAAGGTCAGACCGGCACGATATTCTTTCCATATCGCGTCAAAAGCGTCGGGTTCGCCTGCAAGAAAACGGCGGTAGCTACTTTCACCG
>JAZNDV010000061.1:0-6243 GCA_045588285.1 Eubacteriales bacterium | reverse complement strand
GCGAAATTACAGAAGACGATCTGAAGAACGCTGAAAAAGAAATTCAAAACCTGACCGATAAATTCTGCAAGGATATCGACACTATGAGAACCGTAAAGGAAAAGGAAATCCTTTCGGTCTGATTTTCCGCAAAGTTTCACGTTTGACCGTTGCCGTACCCGTTACGGCAACGGTTCCGATTATGAAAGAAAAAAATAAGACGTTTCGGGAGTAATCATTTTGGAGAAGAAATCTCTGCCGACCCACATCGGCTTTATTATGGACGGAAACCGCCGTTGGGCGAAAGAACGCGGACTTACCACCCCCCAAGGACACAAGGCGGGGGCAGATGCGCTGGAGCGCGTGGTAGAAGCCTGTTTTGAGAGAGGAATCCGCCATATTACTTTTTATGCTTTTTCCACGGAAAACTGGAGCCGCCCCCCCGCAGAAGTCTCAGCATTGATGACCCTGTTTTCCAGGTATCTGGATTCTCTTTTGGACCGCTGTGAAAACAGCAATAAAGAAGTTTACCATCATACGAGGATCTGCTTTGTCGGAGATCTGTCCGGCTTTGACGATAAATTCCGGGAACGGGTAGATCGGATCGAAGCCCTTTCCAAAACCAAAGAAATTCGTATGACGATGAACATTGCCATTAACTACGGCGGAAGAGCCGATATTTTACAAGCAGTCAACCGTGCCATCCGGGAAGGGAAAACGGAACTGACGGAACAGGACGTCAACGACCGGTTGTATACCGCAGGTCAGCCTGACCCGGACTTGATCATCCGTACCGGCGGCGAAATGCGGCTTTCAAATTTTTTGCTATGGCAATCCTCTTACGCGGAGTATTATTCCGACCCCTGCTATTGGCCGGATTTTGACGGAGAACGGTTAGACACCGCCATCGACGCATATGCGAAACGCGTACGAAAATTCGGCGGCGACCAGTCTTGACGAAGGGAGTGACGGCATCGTGAAAACACGAGTTTTGTCCGGAATCTGTATTTTCTTGTTCCTCATTCTTACGGTACTTACATCCGGAATCCCCTTCGTGCTAAACGTAATAATGGCAGCCGTGGCGGCTGCTGCGACCTATGAAATTCTGAAAGTGGGAGGACTTTCCGGACGAAAAACGTTGATCTTCGGTGCATCGCTCTTTGCAGGTGCGTTCGTTTTTTGCTCCGACCCCGGATTTTTTATGCACCGGGAATTCCTTATTATTTCCACGTTTCTTCTGATCTTGCTCACTTTTACGTACTACCTGAAAGAATACCGCAAAACCTCTCTGCCGGACCTTATCTTTGCACTTTTCGTAACCCTGCTTACTGCGTATTTCTTTTCTGCGGTAGTGTTGACCCGAAGAACCGAACACGGGTTCTGGAACTTAATTATGATCTTTCTCCTCGCATGGGTTCCCGACACCGGAGCGTATTTTTCCGGGGCTCTTTTTGGAAAACATAAGCTTGCACCGGTCATTTCTCCCAAAAAAACAGTGGAGGGTGCAGTAGGGGGCCTTGCCGTCTGCATCGGAATCTCCTATCTCTATGCCTGGCTCGTAAATCTGACGGGAGGAACGGTGAATTACGGCATCGTTTTAATTTACGCACTTTTGGGCACGCTGATCTCCATTCTCGGAGATCTGACCGCATCCTTGATCAAACGATATTACAACGTCAAAGATTACGGAAATTTGATTCCCGGACACGGGGGAATTATGGATCGGTTTGATTCTATTTGGTTCGTTGCACCTTTCGTGTACCTGATGATCCAACTCTGTCCCATCTTTGCTTAACAGGAAACGGAAAATGAACTCAATTTTGATTTTGGGATCCACCGGATCCATTGGTAGACAGACCGTATCGGTCTTGGAAAACCTGGGGTTGAAAGCCGCAGGACTTTCGGCAAACACAGACGTAGCGCGCATGGAAGAACAGATCCGGGCACTGAAACCCGCCTTTGCAGTCATGACCGACCCTGCGTCTGCACAAGAATTAAAGCGCCGGGTTTCGGACACGGCAACCACCGTTTTGTCCGGAACGGAAGGGCTTGTAAAAATGATCCGGGAAGCGGAGTTTGACGTTGCCGTCAACGGAATCGTAGGAATGGCGGGAACGTTACCCTTTTTAGAAGTGATCCGCAGAGGGAAAAATATTGCCGTGGCAAACAAGGAATCCTTGGTCACCTCCGGTCCCATCATCAAAGGCGAAGCAAAACGGTACGGTGCGAAGATTCTTCCCGTAGACAGCGAACATTCCGCTATTTTCCAATGCTTGCAGGCAGCACCCCCCGAACGAAGACTAAATAAAATTTTATTGACTTGTTCCGGAGGTCCGTTTTTCGGGCAAAAAAAAGAGGAAATTTCCGCCGTTACCCCGGAGATGGCGTTACGTCACCCCAGTTGGAAAATGGGAGCAAAAATCACGGTAGATTGCGCTACGATGATGAACAAGGGTTTGGAGATTATGGAAGCGGTTCGACTATTTGAACTGCCGGAAGACCGAATCGAAGTTCTGATTCACCCGGAAAGTATCATACACTCTCTTGTGGAGTTTGACGACCATTCGGTCTTGGCACAGTTGGGGTTGCCGGATATGCGTATCGCGATTCAATACGCGCTGACTTATCCCGACCGTCTCCCCTCTCCGGTGGATGCTCTGAACTTGGCGGAGGTAGCAACGCTGCACTTTGCAAAACCGGACACCGAAGTTTTTCCGGCAACGGAATTATGCAGGCAGGCTATTCGTGCCGACGGAATCTATCCCACGGTCATCAACGCTGCAAACGAAGTAGCGGTTCACGCTTTTTTGAACAAAAGGATTTCCTTCCCTGCCATTATAGACGTGGTTCGTCAGCAGTTAGAAACGGCAAATCCCCTTTCAAACCCCGACTTGGAAACTATTTTCGAAACCGACCGGATCGTTCGGAAAAAAACGAAAAAATTCATTTCCACCCTTTGATCTACCCTTGAAGGAGTTATTATTTTGGATATCGTACTACAAATTCTTTATACTGTTTTAGTGTTGGGAGTTCTAATATTCGTTCACGAATTAGGGCACTTTATTGCGGCGAAAGCCTGCGGTGTCAGGGTAACGGAATTTGCCCTGGGCATGGGGCCTGCTCTTTTGAAAAAACAGGGAAAAGAGACCCTTTATGCCCTTCGCCTCTTCCCCATCGGCGGTTATTGCGCTATGACGGGAGAGGACGAGGAAGTGGAAGGCGATCCGAAAGCCATGCGGAATAAGCCGGTTTGGATGCGTATGATCATCGTCCTTGCAGGATCGGCAATGAATATGCTTTTAGGGTTAGTTTTGGTAGCAATCATCGTCTGCTTCAGTAATATCCCATCCACCACCGTTGCTCAATTTGATAAAAACGCAACTTCCGTTCATTGCGGACTGCAAGTCGATGATAAGATCATCGCCGTAAACGGAGAAAAAATTTCTGATTACACCGATCTTTCAACAGAATTATCCCGATGCTACAACGAAGATACCGTATCTTTGACAGTCTTAAGGGACGGTCAGACGGTATTGTTGCAAAACGTTACCTTCCCTGTAGAAAAAGTGGACGAAGGATTGCAGTTCCCTATCGTTGATTTTTTAGTTTACCAAGCAAAAAAGACACCGGGAGTGGTCATCAGACAAATCTTTTTACAGACCGGATCTTATATCACCAGCGTTGTCAACGGATTGGCAGATATGATCTCCGGACGGGTCTCGCTGAAATACGTGTCCGGACCCGTGGGAATTTCTTCGGTAATCTCTGAAGCGGCTTCCTACGGTATTTTGTCCCTCTTGTCGGTGGGCGCGTTGATCTCGGTCAATTTGGGGGTCATGAATATCCTTCCTCTGCCGGCACTGGACGGAGGACGGTTTTTATGTCTGATTATAGAAGCAATTCTGCGGCGCCCCATTCCGGCAAAAATAGAAGGAATTGTTCACGGAGCAGGACTGGTGCTTCTGTTAGGGCTTATGATCATCATTGCTTTCAAAGATATTTTCTTTCCGATCTATTAAGGAGAACCTGCTATGGCATCGAAAAAACAGATCGTCACCCGAGGCGTTCCTATCGGGGGCGGTGCGGATATATCCATTCAGTCCATGTGTTCCATCCCCTTTACCCGATTTGACGAACTGAAAAAACAAGCGTTGCAGCTGCAAGACGCGGGGTGCAATATTTTGCGGGTAGCCCTGCCCGACGAAGCTTCGGCAGAGCCCTTTCAAAAACTGCGGAATATACTGAGGATTCCTTTGGTAGCAGATATTCACTACGATTACCGATTGGCGTTAAAAGCGTTACAGATGGGAGCAGATAAGATCCGCATCAATCCCGGGAATACGGACAAGACCCATCTGAAACTGGTGACAGACGAAGCAAAAGCGCGCAACGTTCCCATTCGGGTAGGAGTCAATGCGGGATCTTTGGAAAAAGATCTTTTGGAAAAATACGGAAAACCTACGGCGCAGGCACTGGCGGAAAGTGCGCAACGAAACGTGGAATTGATGGAGCAATTGGGATTTGAAGATATTGCGGTTTCCATGAAATCTTCCGACGTAAAAATGATGGTAGAAGCCTATCGGATTTTCGCAAAAAGATCTCCATATCCCTTGCATCTGGGGGTGACGGAAGCGGGAACATTGCGGGCAGGGACGGTAAAATCCTCCATCGGAATCGGGACGCTGTTATTGGACGGAATCGGGGATACAATCCGGGTTTCTTTAACAGCAGATCCCTTGGAAGAAGTGGAAACGGCAAAGGCTCTATTGCGTTCATTAGACCTATATCACCGGGGAGTTGAGGTCATTTCCTGCCCTACCTGCGGAAGAACGACGGTAAACTCCATTGAACTTGCAAACGCCGTAGAACGGGAATTTCGGGACATACGTGCCCACGTTAAGATTGCGGTCATGGGCTGCGTCGTCAACGGTCCGGGAGAAGCCCGGCAGGCGGACGTGGGAGTGACTGGAGCAAAGGGAGAATACGTTTTATTCCGGGGAGACAAAATGATAAAACATATTTCCCCGGATCAGATCTTGCCCCTGCTACGCAAAGAAGTGGAAGACATTGCAAAAACGAAAGAATAAAAATTACACCGGAAGAGGCGAATCTTCCGGTGTGTTTTTATATAATTATGATTCAAAATACCTTGCAAAAGGGAATCGGTCGAAAAAATCCACGTGACAGTCAAGGAATTTCGAAAACAGTCCAATCAAAAATCCGTTGACCAACGCAACCAAAAGCGTTCCCAAGCCAATACCGTGGTCAAAAAAGGAATGGAATACCGCCAAAGAAAGAATCACCGCAACGGCACAGCTGACAAAATCATAAACCACCTTAAAACGGCTCATATTCAAATGATAATGCAACGAGACTTCCTTAACGAACAATTCGTAAGCGCCGGGGGCAAGATAGGTCTTAAAGAACAGAGAAACACCAAGAGAACATAACGTCAAACCAAAAGCCATCGTCATTAGGCGAAAAATCGCGTTCCATTCGCCGGTCTGTGAAAGAAGCCAGATAAAACCGTCCAATACCAAACCGTACAAGAAGGCGGAAACGAAGGAAAGAAGATACGTCCAGCGAAATTTTCGAACCAACAGGCAAACGGCAATGACAAGAATTCCCTGTAAACAGTATTCCGCCGTACCGAAAGAAATATGGAATATCTCAGAAAGAAGATACGCCGGAGCAACGACGGCAGAAAGCCCAAAATCAGCCTTTGACATAAGAGCTGCCCCAAGTGCCAAAAACAGGGTGGCGGGAAGATAGCAAAATTCACGGGACAGGCGAAGTTTTTTCATAGCGAGAGTACTCCCAAACGTTTTCCTTATTATAACACAATGCGGCGAACTTGTCAATCATTTCATATTTTCCCCGCACAAGGGAAATTTTGTTTGGTTACAAACAGAGAAGCGCACAAAAAATGCGCTTCTCTGTATTGATTCAGTTCTTGACCGATTACAGAAGAGATTCGTAAAGAGCCTTAATTTCGGCAACGGAGGTTTCTCTGGGGTTACCGGGACGGCAGGCATCGTCATATGCGGACTGTGCCAGGAAATCCAGATCCTCAGGCTTAACGATTTCTTTCAAGTCAGCGGGAATTCCAACATCGGCAGACAACTGACGGACGGCATCGACAGCAGCCTTGCGGGCTTCTTCGATGGTCATTGCGTCGGTTCCGGAAACGCCCATCGCACGGGCAATATCGCGGTATTTATCGCCGGTGGCCTCCGCGTTATATTCCATAACGGTGGGAAGAAT
>JAZNDV010000060.1:0-3706 GCA_045588285.1 Eubacteriales bacterium | reverse complement strand
GACGGCGTTCGCTTTACCCGCTCCTTGACCGAGGCCTTGGCACGGCGGGATTTTACCGTCAATGCCATGGCGTGGTCTCCCGAGACCGGGGTGGTCGATCCCTTCGGGGGGCAATCCGATCTGGAACGCCGGCTTCTTCGCTGTGTGGGAGACCCTGTCTGCCGCTTTTCCGAAGACGGATTGCGGATCTTGCGGGGATTGCGCTTCGCGTCAGTCCTTGGATTTTCCTTGGAATCTGCCACGGACTCCGCCCTTCGGGAGTTGAAAGACCGGTTGACTTTGGTCTCCGCGGAGCGGATTCGGGAAGAATTCGTGAAATTGTTGTGCGCAGACGGCGTTTTGACGGTATTGTCGGTCTTCCCCGACGTTTTGGGGGTGTTTTTGCCGGAAATCCTTCCCGCCGTCGGGTTCGATCAGCAAAATTATCACCATATTTACAATATTTACGATCATTTATTGCACACGGTGGCGGCGATTCCGCCGATTCCTCGGTTGCGGGTGGCTGCGTTGTTGCACGACATTGCAAAGCCGGAGTGCTTTTCCTTGGACGATGGGGGCGTGGGACATTTTTACGGTCACGCTTCCCGTTCGGCGGAAATTGCCAATGAAATTTTACGGCGTTTGCGTTTTTCCAACGAGGAGCGCAATGCGATCGTTACTTTGATCAAGCATCACGATACCCCCATCGACCCGACCCCAACCGCCGTCCGACGCAAGTTGAATAAATTGGACGAAGACGGATTTTTTGATCTGCTGGCGCTGATTCGCGCCGACAATCTGGCGCAGTCCCCGGATTTTCACCACCGACAGGCGATATATGATACTTTGGAAGAAATTGCAAGGGAAATTTTATCCGAAAAGCAATGTTTTTCTTTGAAAGATCTGGCAGTCAAGGGGAACGATCTGGCGGCGTTGGGGTATCAAGGCAAGGAAATCGGCGGCGCTCTTCAATTTTTGTTGGACGCAGTTTTGGAAGATCAATGCCTGAACGAGAAACAAGCATTACTATCTTTCTTAAAACATAAAAATTGATCTACGGCAGATGTAATCTGCTGAACTTCGGCTTTTCTTTTTGGTTTTCTTTCTTTTCTTCTGAAAAGAAAAAGAACACGCACTCTCCTCTTGACAAAATCCGGCAAAAGGTGTATAATATAGTCCGTTTTTGGTGTAGGCTTTGGCTTGCACCTATTATTCTGTTTTATTGGAGAACTGTTGTGAAGAAAGAATTTTACTTAAAACCGAAGATTTTTTCGGCGCTGAAGGGGTATAACGGCGGTCAATTCGTCAAAGATCTGATTGCCGGCTTGATCGTCGCTATCATTGCCCTGCCCCTGTCCATCGCCTTGGCGTTGGCGTCGGGGGTCTCTCCTGCCTGCGGGATCTATACCGCCATCGCTGCCGGATTTACGGTTTCCCTGTTGGGCGGAAGCCGGGTTCAGATCGCCGGACCTACCGCCGCCTTTGCCACCATCGTTGCGGGAGTCGTGGCAAGTCAAGGAATGGACGGACTGTTCCTTGCCACGGTTATGGCGGGAATCTTGCTGATTCTGATGGGAGTTTGCAAATTGGGGGGATTGATCCGCTATATCCCCGAAACCATCACCGTCGGATTTACCGGCGGAATCGCCGTGACGATATTTTTGGGTCAAATCAAAGATTTTCTGGGGTTAACCTATGCCGAGGGGCTGAAACCGGTGGAAACACTGGAAAAAATCGAGGCGAACCTGGTCTCTCTCTGTTCCTTTTCCTGGCAGGCGCTGGTGGTCGGGGCGGTTTGTCTTCTCATTTTGATCGTCTACCCGAGATTGGAAAAACGGGTTCCGCCATCTCTCATCGCCGTTATCGCAGGGGCGCTGATGGTGGCGTTTCTGCCGGGATTCCAGGACGGGGTTTACACCATCGGAGATCTTTACGTAATTCCTTCCGGATTGCCCAAGGTGGATTTCGGGAGCATGGACCTCAGCCTTGAAAAGATCCTCGCAGTAATTCCAAACGCCGTAACTATCGCCCTTCTGGCTGGCGTGGAATCCCTTTTGTCCTGCGTGGTTGCTGACGGTATGGTGAAGGACAAGCACAACCCCAACGCGGAATTGGTCGCCCAAGGGGTAGGGAACATTGCTTCGGTTTTGTTCGGGGGGATCCCCGCCACCGGAGCTATTGCCCGCACCGCCGCCAACGTGAAAAACGGCGGACGCACTCCCGTTGCCGGCATGGTTCATTCCTTGGTATTGCTGTTGGTTCTTCTGTTTTTGATGCCCTACGCGGCGTTGATTCCCATGCCTGCCATCGCGGCGATTTTGTTTATGGTTGCTTATAATATGAGCGAATGGCGTGAATTTGTGGAAATCTGCAAAGAAAAGGATTGGAAAAACATTGTCATTCTCTTTGTTACCTTCGTCTTTACGGTGGTCTTCGATCTGGTCGTCGCCATCGTGGTGGGGCTTGTGATTGCTCTGATTTTCCGGAAGATTAAGAAGTTAGATTAAGGTGGGTGTTCTTTTCTTTCTTTTCAGGAGAATGGAAAGGGTAAGTTAGTACCAAGGTGCTTATAAAAATTTGATGCCTAAAATCTTATTCCCAGACACCCTTATTTCTTTGATTATAGTGCGCCACATCGCTTGTTTTTCAACATCAGAGAGAGTTCCATAGATTTCTTTATAATTACCTTGCAGAAACTCTTTTAGAGCTGCAAGGTCTTTTTTTTGCACCGGGGGAGCAACGTCAACAATCTGAGATTGAAGCTCGGCATAATCGGCTTTGTATTTATCCATGTCGATGAAGCCGTTCACGTACAGATCATTTAGCCTTTGCAGTTTCTTTTCCATTGTTTTACGATTGCTTTTTTGAACCTTGGTTTCCTTTGATTCAAAACTATGGGAATTGCCATCGCAAAAGGAATCCTGAAAACCCTTGGAATTGCCTACAAAGAGCCTTCTGCCCAGATGGAAGAAAAGATTGTATATTTCAGGGGAGGGAAGCACTACACCTCTGCAAATGGAAATAACGGAAAAGAAGTGAATCCTGGTCCCGCAAAAATCACCAACTATGTGAAGGGCGCAAAACATCCATATCACCTTGTAAAAGTAAGTGGCGGCACCTCTACCGTGTATGGTTGGGTCGACGCCGACACCATTAAATAAGGAGGATTTACCATGAAAGAACGTCTTGAAAAACTGCTCACCGTGAAGTCCATTGTCACCATCGCCCTGACCGGGTTGTTTCTCGGGGTCGCCGCCTTCGGTGATATCCCCCAGGAGGTCATGACCATCTACACAACGGTCATTGCGTTCTATTTCGGGACGCAGGCGGCAAAAGAATAAGGGGCACAAAGGGAAAGGATCACACCGATGGTGTGATCCTTTTCTGCTTTACTAATTTCTTTTGTTCCTTGTTTTATAAGATATATCTTATTAATAAATATCCACCTATGTTAAATTAATATCACCATCAGAGCAATGAATGATCATTGGAGTCGTCGACCAATCGTTATATTTAAGTTGTTTCCATTCAGCTTTAGAACCTTTGTATGTTACGTTTGTCAAATTAACACATTGAAAGAATGCGTTAACATTAATACCTAATATTCCTTTAGGAATTGTGACACTCGTAAGCCCTACACAACCATAAAAGGCCCGACTACCCAAACTAGTAACTTTATTAGGAATAGTGACACTTCTAAGACTAATACAATTAGTGAACGCAGAAC
>JAZNDV010000059.1:0-3463 GCA_045588285.1 Eubacteriales bacterium | reverse complement strand
GTATAACCCCGGGCTTCAAAGGTGGAGCGTAATCCGCCGTTGGGGAAAGAAGAAGCGTCCGATTCCCCCTTGATCAACTCTTTGCCTCGGAATTCCAAGGCGAGTTTCCCTTCCCCGATGGGGTTGATAAAGGAATCGTGCTTTTCCGCCGTGGTTCCGGTCATGGGTTGGAACCAATGGCAGTAGTGGGTTGCCCCTTGTTCCAACGCCCACTGTTTCATGCCTTCTGCTACGGAATCAGCAATTTTTTTGTCTAAAGGCAGACCTTCCTTGACGGTCTTTTTCAATTCCTCGTAAATCTCTTCGGGGAGATATTTTTCCATTGCGGCGTCATTGAATACCATCGAGCCGAACAGTTCGGGGATATATTCCATGTTACGTCCTCCAATTTCAATAAAATCTTGTTACAGTAATGCTACGCCGTGTTTCCGGCAGATTTCCCGGGTCTCTTCGTCCCACAGAGAGACTTGAACTTCTCCTACGTGAACCTTGCCCAAAAGGAGCATGCAGAGTCTCGATTGCCCGATGCCTCCGCCGACGGTCAAGGGCAGACGGTCTTCCAGAACCATTTGGTGGAAGGGGAGATCTCTCCGGTCGTCGCAACCGGCTTTTCTTAATTGTTCGTCCATGGCTTTTGCATCGACCCGGATTCCCATAGAAGAAATTTCAACGGCACAATTCAACGGCTCGTGCCAGAATAAAATATCTCCGTTTAAGGTCCAGTCGTCGTAGTCGGGGGCTCTTCCGTCGTGCTTTTTGCCCGAGTTCAGAACGTTCCCGATCTGCATGATAAATACGGTTTTATGTTCTTTGGTAAAGACATTTTCCCGCTCCTTGGGCGTTAGACCGGGGTAAAGGTCTTCCAATTCCTGGGAGGTGACGAAAGCGACCTCCGGGGACAAGGTCGTTTTGATCTGAGGAAACCGCACCCTCAGATCGTGGCTGGTGGCAACGATAGCGTTAACGATGGATTGAACGGTGTTTTTCAGATACTCTATCGTTCTGCAATCGGCGGTGATGACCTTCTCCCAATCCCACTGATCCACGTAGACTGAATGAAGATTGTCTAATTCTTCGTCCCGGCGGATGGCGTTCATGTCGGTGTATAATCCTCTGCCCACCCGGAATCCGTACTGATGCAATGCCATACGTTTCCATTTTGCGAGGGAGTGAACTACCTGACCGTCCTTTCCGGCGGAAGGAATGGCGAAGGATACGGGACGTTCCACGCCGTTCAGATCGTCGTTTAACCCCATTTTCGGGTCGACGAACAGAGGGGCAGTCACCCGGCGCAGGTGCAATGCCCGGCTCAAGTGGCTGATAAAAATCTCTTTAATGCTTCCGATGGCGGTCTGGGTATCGTACAGATCCAGTTCTGCCCGGTAGCCTTCGGGAATATAGGTTTTGCTCATAGTCAAAAGTCCTTTCGGAGCGTTGATGCGTCTTATAATATTTCATTATATCTTAACTTCTATAACTTTGTCAACCCCTATGCTCAAAAACTGAAAAAAATTCGGGAATTGTTCGGATTCTTCGAAAGAAAAACCCTTCGAAATCTCTTGAATTTGCTTGACAATCCCCCTATTATATGTTAAAATAATATATTATAAAGTGGGGAGTGCGCGCGGATGAAGAAGAACGATCTTGTCACGGTTCAGATCACCGATATGACCTTTGACGGTTCCGGTATCGGACACGTTGACCGTGGGGAAAGACTTTTCCCAGTTTTCGTCCGTGCCGCCGCCGTGGGGGATACGGTACAATGCCGCATCATTAAGGTTTTGAAAAATTACGCCGTTGCCATTTTAGACAAGATCGTTACCCCCTCCGACGATCGGATCGAATCTGCCTGTCCCATTGGGGAAAAGTGCGGAGGCTGTGCCTTTCATCACGTTTCTTACGCCGCCGAATTACGGTATAAGACAAACGCGGTAAAACAAGCGTATAAGTTGAATTATCCCGGAGACGTTTCGGTTGTCGGCTGCCTTCCGTCCCCCGAAGAGTCCGGTTATCGGAATAAATTGCAGCTTCCTCTCTCTGCAGACGGAAAATTCGGCTTTTATTCCCTGCACTCCCATCGGGTGGTTCCGGTCTGTGACTGTCGTTCCGGACACCCGGAATTTGCTCCCGTCGTCAAGGCGGTGGAGCATTGGATCCGGGAATATCAGATTCCTCCGTATCAAGAAGAATCGGGGAAAGGGCTCGTCCGGCACTTATTTTTACGCCGAGGCTATCATACCGGGGAAATGATGGTCTGTCTGATTGTCAACGCAGGGGGTGTCAAAGAACTTCCTGCGAAAGAAAAATTGATTGAAATTTCGGAGCGGTTCCCTCAGATAAAAAGCCTGTGGCTTAATTTCAATACAAAAAAAACAAACGTGATCTTCGGCGACCGTTTTTCTCTCCTATCCGGGGAAGAACGGACCTTCGATACCATGAACGGCGTAACGTTCGCTATTTCGCCCCGGTCCTTTTATCAGGTCAACACTCTTCAGGCGGAACGGATCTACGCCGATGCCACCGCTTGCCTGTCCCCCGACGATATTCTCCTTGATTTGTATTGCGGAATCGGAACCATCGGTCTGACCTGTGCCCGTAAAGTAAAAAAACTCATCGGTATCGAGGTCATTCCCGAAGCCATTGAAGATGCAAAGCAAAACGCGAAACTAAACGGCATCGAAAACGCGGAATTTTTTGTGGGAGACGCTTCCAAAACCTTGGAGATCATCGCTTCTTTGCCCGAAAAACCCACCGCAGTCATCGTCGACCCTCCCCGCAAAGGACTTTCCGCCGACGCTATCGCTGCCCTGAAGCAGATCGCTCCGGAGAAAATCATCTACGTTTCTTGTAATCCGGCAACGCAGGCACGGGACTTGGCGTTGCTTGGGGATACGTACGTTCCGGGAGAGGTTCAGCCCTATGATATGTTCCCAAGAACCGGGCATGTTGAATCTGTCGTTTGTCTGACACGAAAATAAGCGATTTTGACCCTAAAATGGGCATTTTTCAGCCTTTTGAGCGCATTTTTCTATAAAACAGGTGTTCTTTTTCGTGTTTTAACAATTTTTAACATAGGGACAAATGCGATTTTCAACCTATGGTCGAAAATCAAAATACAGCAGTTTTGGGAAACATATTGGGAAAAATGGCTGTTTTTGTCCTAAAATCGCTTATTTTTCTTTAAAAATGGCAACCTCATAACAAAAACGACCTTTGATATGTTTTCCCAAACGGATTGAATATCAAATTCTGCGTATAAAATATTTATTTTTGTGGATATTTTGTTGAATTTTGTGCATTGTTGTGTTATAATAGAAGCAACTTTGAAAGAAAGAGATTTTACGTATGGCAGTAAGCTACAATAAACTATGGAAATTGCTCATAGATAAGGGCATGACAAAAACCGATCTGCGACTTGCAACGGATATGTCAACGACCACCCTTGCCAAGCTCGGCAAGAACG
>JAZNDV010000058.1:0-2807 GCA_045588285.1 Eubacteriales bacterium | reverse complement strand
TTTTTCATGCAACTGATTATCGCCGAAAAACCTTCCCTCGGACGAAATATTGCGGCGTCTATTGAGGAAGGAAACAAAGATAAACTGAATAAAAAGAACGGTTACTACGTAGGCGAACATTATGCCGTTACCTGGGCATTCGGGCATTTATTCTCCTTAGCGGACATTGAAGACTATTCTCCTCTGCCCGACGGACAGACCCGATGGAGTATGGAAAATCTTCCCTGTTTTCCAAAAGAATTCCGATATCATCTGAAATCAGGTGCAGACAAGCAGCCCGACGAGGGCGTGATCCGGCAGTTTAACGTGATTCAAACGCTGTGCAAGTCAGACAAAATCGACACCATCATCAACGCCGGAGACTCCGACCGGGAAGGGGAAATCATCGTCCGAACCTGTGTCAGCAAAGCCTTTAACGGAAACGTCACGAAGCCCTTCAAACGGCTTTGGCTTCCCGACCAAACCCCCCAGACCATTTTGGCGGCGTTGGAAGAATTGCCCGACGAAAGCAATTACGATAATTTAGCCAGGGAAGGGTACGCCCGCACTTACATGGACTGGCTTTACGGTGTCAATCTGACCCGGTACGCCACCCTGAAAACCGGAACGCTTCTCCGGGTGGGCAGAGTGATTATCCCCATCGTCAAGGCGATTTACGACCGGGACATGGCGATCAAAAATTTCGTTCCCGACATTTACTACGCCATCATCTCCAAAGCAGAAACCAACGGAGAACCGGTGGAACTGACCTCGAAGACCAAATTTTCCAAAGAGGAAAAAGCAAAAGCAGACGCCTTTTGTCAGAAATACAACGAGGCAGATGCGGTCGTCACCGGGGTAAAAAAGCGAAAGACCACGCTGAATCCGGGGAAATTGTATTCTCTTTCCACGTTGCAAAATACTTTGGGAAAGAAATACAAAATGCCCATGGAAGAATCCTTGGCAATCGTGCAAAAGCTGTACGAAGCGGGATATTTGACCTACCCCCGCACCAATTCCGAATATCTTGCCACCGCAGAGCAGGATAAAATTAAAAAGGTGCTGGAAGGGGTCAAAAAAATCGGTTATCCGGTGGAATTCAAGTTCAAGAAGACCATTTTTGACGATTCCAAAATTGAATCTCACTCGGCGTTGACCCCAACGTACAAAATTCCCTCCAAAGCAACGCTGTCCGAGAAGGAATTTCAAGTCTACTCCACCGTCATGCGGCGGTTTGTAGCGGTCTTTTGCGCTGAAGAATGTCAGGCGGAAAAGACCCAGATCACCATCGACGTGGGCGGTATGGAAGAATTTTTACTGAAAGGCACCGTTATCACCGCTCCGGGCTGGACGAAGTACGACGACGGCGGACAAAAGGATAAAGTTCTGCCCAATCTCTCCAAAGGCGATATCGTCAGCACTTCCTTTGCCCCCGTGGAAAAGGAAACTACCCCTCCCAAGCACTATACCATTGAGACGTTGAATAATTATCTGAAAAATCCCTTCCGGGAAGAGAAAGCGACCATCGAGACGGAAGACGACGCAGAGCAATACCGGGCGATTTTCGAGGGGTTGGAACTGGGCACCGAAGCCACCCGGACGGGAATCATCGACAATGCCAGAAAGAGCGAATACATTCAGCTAAAAAAAGACGTTTACACCATTTTGCCTCGGGGCATCTACTTGATTGAAGCGTTGACCCGCATGGAAATTTCCATGGACAAATACAAGACCTCAGAATTGGGCAAGGCGCTGAAAGCCGTCTACCGGGGCGAGATCACCGTTGACGAAAGCGTTGCCCTTGCGAAAAAAGAGATTGAAGAAGTTTTTGCCTCGGTTCACAAAGAATCGACTCCGGAGACCGACGTTTACGACGGATTCTTCCGGGACGAAGTGGGAATTTGCCCTCTGTGCGGCGGAACAGTAGTAAAAGGTCGCTACGGCTACGGGTGTATGAATTACAAAGAAAAGAACTGTAAATTCAACATCTGGAACACCATGTGCGGACGAGTGATTCCCCTCTCTGCGGCGCGGGCGCTTTTGACCACGGGAACCACCGCCAAATTAGTGGGGTTCGTATCCCCAAGAACCGGAAAATCCTTTGACGCAAAGCTGAAATGGAACAAAGAAACGCAAAAAGTAGAATTTGATTTTACATAAGGTGGAATTATGATGAAAATTGCAATTTACGGCTACGGAAACTTAGGCAAAGGGGTGGAATGTGCCGTCAGCACCGCCCCCGATATGGAACTGGTGGGAATCTATACCCGCCGAGATCCAAAAACCGTTCAGACCCACGGGACACCGGTCTTTTCCGCGGAAGAGTTGGAACAGGGAAAATGCGACGCAGACGTGTTGATCTTATGCGGCGGCAGTGCCACCGATCTTCCGAAAATGACTCCGGCGTTGGCAGAAAAATACAACGTCATCGACAGTTTTGACACCCACGCCAAAATTCCCGAACATTTCAAAAATGTGGACGAAGCGGCAAGAAATTCGGGGCATATTGCTTTGATCTCCGCCGGTTGGGATCCGGGAATGTTCTCTCTGAACCGCCTTTACGCCTCTGCCGTTCTTCCCAACGGCACCGATTACACCTTTTGGGGGAAAGGGGTAAGCCAGGGACATTCCGACGCCATTCGCCGGATTGACGGCGTTTTGGACGCTCGGCAATATACGGTTCCGGTGGCAGATGCTATAGAATCGGTACGTCGGGGGGATAATCCCCAACTGATCACCCGGCAAAAACACACCAGAGAATGTTACGTAGTGGCAAAAGACGGGGCGGATCTGACCCGGATTGAAAACGAAATCAAAACCATGCCCAA
>JAZNDV010000057.1:0-14901 GCA_045588285.1 Eubacteriales bacterium | reverse complement strand
TGGATTCAAGACGCTGTATCCCGAACTTGCAGTCCGCGTTATGGGTTAACCGATCCTATCACACCAAATTCCGTGCCTCTCCATGGGGAGGCACGGAGCAATAAGGAGGAGAACGAATGGAAGCCATTACAAAAACAGAGTTTGAACTGACCCATGATTCTCAAGAGATTGCGGAAAAAGAATTTGATCTTCTTTCCCAATTGGCGTTGGATTTGACAAGCATTCTCTGCTTCGGAAGAGAAGATCAAAACGAAAACGCCGCCCGGAGAGCTATGAAGGAAATGATTGCATACTGGATACAGCGGGGCGGAAGCACTGCAGTCAGCGGTTCTGTCAGCCCAAAAAGCGAGAGGGTAGGAAATTACTCCGTAACAAACCGGGAAGAGAATCTGATCACGCTCCGGGGCGTAACGGTCTCCCCCGGGGCTCTGGTGATCCTTGACGGAGCGGGACTCCGCAATTGTAACCTGTAAAGGAGAAATCGTATGACTGTCACCATTTTTAACCGATTGGGGGAAGATTCCCAGGGAAACGGAAGGTACAAACCAAGCATTTTCCGCAACGCTTACATCGAAACGAAACACGCCGCAAACCCGGTCTATTCCGGAGAGCGGAACAACGACAATTTCCGGCTATATCTTTTCACCGACCAAGGGTACGCCCCCAAGGAAGAATTTTTGGAATCTCCGGAAAACCATTGGACGCTGGAGCCGGGAGATCTGCTGGCGCTTGGAATTCATAACGAGATTCCAAAAAATCCGTTCCGCATCAATACGATCAACGTATTTTATGCAAAAGATAAATTTCATCACTGGGAGGTGAGCGGCCGTGGACAGTTGCTGGAATCGTGATTATCGGGATATTATCATTCGCTTTTTGTCCCCCGCAACCGGGACGATCACCACGGAATATCTTTCCAACACGGACGGAAGCGTCGCCATCGAAGAACAGCGGGGCGAACCGAATTTGATCTCCTTCGTGGACGGAAGCCGGATCTCCCGATACGACTTTAATCTTTATGTGCGAACCAACGGGAGAGATACTGCTTCCCGAAAAAAAGCGATAGACACGCTTTTTGCGGCGGCAAACAAATGCGCAACGCAACGCCCTTTTGAGGGGGCGTATATCGAAATGACCGGATTTCCGTATCTGTTCAACCGGAACATGTCCGGGAATGAAGAATACAGAGCAGAATTCTCGCTGTTCTTTCGAACGGAATCCGGAGGCAATCCTTTGATTCCGCCGGTGGCAACGCTGTCTGAGGAGGCGAATAGATGATCAAAAAAAGTGACGACCGGGTCTGGGTATACAACGAATATGCAGGGGACTATTATTTGCTCGGTGCAGGGTTGACCCGATTGGAGGAAGTCTGTAAAACCGCCCTGCTGGAAACCCCGAATATCAATTCCCCTCTTTGCAAACGTGAAATTCTGTATCACACCGGGCAACTGGAATTTGAAGGATTCCGAACCGAAGATCCGGCACTGGATATTTTGCTGTCCTGCCATATGAAACGGGGAGAAAACGCCTTGGTTACCTTTGTCATCGTCAATCGAAAGGACGTTTTTATGGACTCCATCGCAAACGCCCGTAAGATCAAGGGGTACGTTTGCATCGAAAACCCGGGCACGGGAGAAGGAATTTACGGTTCGCGGGTCAAAGGAAAAATCGTTTATGCAGATGCTCCCCAGGAAGGAATGTTCGATGAAGAAAGTAAGATCTTTGGTTGATACTTCGGCATTTCTCGATCTGCAAAAAACCGTCACAGTAGAGGGAAAGATCTATCCGATCCGATGGGATTTCTCCGCGGCGCTTCGGTTTATGGAATACGTAGACTCCTCGGAAGATGATGATGAAATTTTCCTGCAACGCGTTCTTGAACTATGGTATCCGGAAGTCCCCGACAACCAAGACGAGGCTTTGACTCAAGCCATTCGGTTTTACTGCGGAGGAGATCTCCCGGAAGAAGGATATTATGCTCCCATTCTTCCGCCGCAAGGAGACCGAAGCGATATTTATCTTTATTTTTCAAACCAATACGGTATAGATTTGAATCGCGATACCGTCCATTGGTGGGTCTTTCGCAAATTGCTGGAATATTACAAAAAAGGGAGGAAGAATCCATGGAATTAGAATCTACGATCCATCTCACAAAAAACGAAACGGAAACGGAACCGTTGATTTTCCGCCGTCCGGAACCGCGGGACGATACCGATCGCATCGGAAGAGAGATCGTTCGAAGAATGATTGAAGCAGGGGTGGTTGAGCCTTGATCACGTTGACCATTGGGGGAATTCAACACACGGACGCCTTGGAAGAAGGGTCCCTTTGCATTCGGCACTACGGTGCGTTACGTTCTTCCTTCCGGGCGGTATTGCATTTCCATTCCATTCCGGAAAACTTCCCAAAAGTCGGGCAGGAAATTCAGATTTCCGAGGGCGAAACGATCCTTTGGGGAGGAATTTTGGTAGAGGCGGAACAAGTCTGTCACAGCACGGAGAGTTTTACGATGACGCTGCGGGGGCAAGGATATGAACAAATTTTGCAGCGGTACTGTCTTCCGGGGATCCGTCTGACGGAGATGTCTCCTTCCGATGCAACCCGCCATATTTTTTACAACTATCTGGATCCTCAGGAGAAACTTTCTTTAGGCGGCGTGGCAGAGGGATTGACGCAAAAATACGCTTATCAATTTTATCCTGCAAAAGCATCTTCGGTATTTGACCGGCTGGCAAAAGAAAACGGATTCGTCTGGTGGGTCGATAAAGAAAAAAACTTTTATATGCAACCCCTTCTCCCCCGGATCGCAGAAAACCTTTGTATTGACTTGACCGGAGAACAGGAAAACCGTTTGCAGGATATTCAAACGTTGATCTACCGTTCTTCCACGGCAGAATGTAAAAACACCCAATACGTCTATAACAAAGAGTTAAACGTGGAGGGACAATACACCAATCCCCGCCTGTTAGAGAAAATGAAAGAACGATACGGAAGCGGACAGTACGGGGCGTCGGCAACGAACTCCGTCGTAACCAATCAAGACGAGGCGCAAAGGGTAGCGCAACAGATGTTGCTGGGGAATCCGGGCATGGGGGAACTGGAATTTACCACGGACAGCGATGTCTTCGTCCCCGGACAAATTATTAACGTAATTGCGCCGGTCTGCGGAATGAAAGAAATCGTGCAATTCTGCATCACGGAGATTCGTTCCGTTTATTTTTACAACCGTTTTCGCTATACCGTCACCGCAAGAGAAACCGACTCAGGTCCCCTTTCAACCATGGCTTGGGAAGGAATTCTGGCAAGCGGAAGAACAAATTGAATTGAGGTGAATCCAATATGATCATCAAACGATATCTTCCTTTTCGGTTTTCCCGGGAAGGGTATATTCCCGATCGGATCTATTTACAGTTTTTCGAGGGAACGGTGGAAGATTGTGAAAAACATCTTTCCGACCGAAACAAAACGGCTCATTATTATCTTTCGGAAGACGGAACGGTGACGGTGCTGACCCCCGTTTCCGGGGCGGCAAATCTTTTGGGCCCTTTGGGCGATCCACAAGGACTGCAGGGTTCCGTTTCTCCGGCACGGAGAGGAATTTTGATTCTGATCGAAGGAAACGGTTCTTCCCTTTCGGAACCGCAAAGAGAACCGCTGATCCGGCTCTTAAAAGGGATCCAAAAAGAAGTATTACGCATTTACGGAGAACGGTTCAATTTCTGCCGGGATACGGTGATTTGCGATAAAGAGATCCCTTTGGAAGATCTGCTTGACCGGGGACTTTTTCAAGGAGAAGAGAAAACCTTGTTTCGGGTTCAGACCGGAAGTTACCGAAACCGCCGTGATGCAGAAAACAGCGTGGAACGTCTTCAGCGGGCGGGGATTGCGGCTTACATTACGGAGGTAAAATACTCATGATACAATCATATACGATCGATACGGAGGAGGGCGGAACATGATCTGGGAAACCATCATTACCGCCGCGGCGGTGGTCAGCGGAATTACGGTTCTCGGCACGGCGGCGGTGAAGATCGTCCGATTCTGGCTGGATCAAAAAAGTCAGGACCGGGAGATCGATCACGTCAAAACCGAAATGGGCGTGATCTGTTACGGCGTGCTGGCTTGCCTGGACGGTTTGAAGCAGATGGGCTGCGACGGCAACGTGACCCAAGCAAAAAACGATCTGGAAAAATATCTGAATAAAACGGCTCATGAATGAGAAAGGAGAATCAACCATGAAAGAATGGCTTTATCGGGCGCTGCGCACCTTTGGACAGGCAATGCTCGGTTATCTGGCGGCAAATCTGCTGGCAGTAATCACCCAAACCGACGTCAGCGACCCTACAAGCTTTGCCAACACCCTGTTGGGGCTGTTTGCCGCCGCCGTAGCGGCTGGGCTTGCGGCGGTGATGAACCGGGGAAAAAAGGAGGGGAAACCTGCAGATGACCAATAAGGAATTCGTTAAAAAATTGCTGGACGTTGCGGAGAATCATGCCACCGTCTACATGATGGGAACCTTCGGAGCACCGGTCAGCGAAGGGCTGATTGCCCAAAAAGTAAAACAATATCCCCAAAACTATTCTGCAGGAAGACAGAGGCTTCTTCGGGGGAAAATCCCCGACGCTCCCTGGGCCTTTGATTGCGTCGGCTTGATCAAGGGAATTCTTTGGGGTTGGTCGGCAGACCGCTCCAAATCCTTCGGGGGCGCGAAATACCGTTCCAACGACGTCCCGGATATCAACGCCAACACCATGGCGAAACGGTGCCTGGAACGGGAAGAGACCATGGAACGGATCCTGCTCGGAGAAGCGGTTTATATGAACGGACATATCGGCGTTTACGTAGGAAACGGCAAGGTAGTGGAATCCACTCTGACCGGGAAATACGACGGCGTTGTGATCACCGATCTGAACTACCGCAAATGGCTGGGGCATGGGAAATTACCCTGGATCACCTACGAAGCAACGGAAGAAACCGAACCGGAAAAGACGGAGCCAAACCTTCCGCAGGTAGGCGACGTTGTAACCTTTTCCGGAGGAAAACATTACGTTTCTTCCAACGGCAGTTTGGGATACGGAGCAAAACCCGGTCCGGCAAAAATCACCCGCTTTCTGCCCGGACGCAAGCACCCTTATCATCTGATTCATACTGACAGAACGTCCAACGTTTACGGCTGGGTCGATGCAGATACCGTTTCTAAATAAAGAACACCGCAGATTCGAATTACGGATCTGCGGTTTTTTCTTGACAAGGGGAGAAAAAAGAAGTATAATAAAGAAGAAGGGGACGATAATTTATGGAATATACTTTGATTCGTTCCAAGCGCCGAACGGTAGCGCTGGAAGTAAAACCGGATCTGACGGTGGTCGTGCGAGCACCAATGAGAATGACAAAAAATGAAATCGACGGATTTTTAGAGAAAAATCAAAATTGGCTCCATCGGGCGTTGAAAAAAACGGCAGAACGCAAAATCAGAACCGAAGAAACGGAACTTCGGGAACAAGAACTTCGGGAAGAAGCAGAAGATCATCTTCCGGAAAGAACTGCTCAATGGGCGGAAATCATGGGGGTCTCCCCCGCATCGGTTCGAATCACTTCAGCAAAGACCCGCTTTGGCTCTTGCAGTCCGAAAAACCGAATCTGCTACTCCTGGCGCTTGATGGCATATCCGAAGGAGGCGGTGGATTACGTTATCGTCCACGAATTAGCCCATATTTTACAGAAAAACCATTCCGCAAAGTTTTACGCCGTAATCGAAACCTATCTTCCGGATTGGAAAAAACGCCGAAACTTGTTACGAAAATAAAAGATATGAAACAAAAAACTGACACCGAATCAAAACGATGTCAGTTTATTCTTTTCTGTTTTATTGTGCCGTCTTTTTACGGCAGGAATCACAAAGGATACGGACGGTGAGATCGTAGGATTCTACGGGGGAACCGAGAATCTGCTCCAACTGTTCCGTCAGATCGGGAACGGGTACGTCGTACACCTCGCCGCAATGCGTACAAAGACAATGATGATGAGGAAGGACCGTCCGGTCAAAATGATCGGGCTGTCCGGGCATTTCGATGCGCAGGATCTCCCCTGCCTCACTCATCAAGCCAAGGTTGCGGTATACCGTGCCCATGGCAATGGACGGGAGAATCTGCTTTGCCTCAATGTAAATTTGTTCTGCCGTCATATGACGCATGGAATTTTGAATCACGTCAAAAATGATTCTGCGCTGCCGTGTCATGGGGAACTTCCTTTCCGAAAGAAATTAAGAACGATTCTTATTATTCATATTATATCACAATTTCATCGGATTGTCAAGAGAGACGTTAAAATTTCAGAATTCGTTCCACTTCTTCCGTCGGAAGCTGAGGAAATGGAATGGGTGCAGGAGGCGGCGTGGGAGTATCCCCCAAAGGACGTTCCAGAATTGCCACGTCCCGCCATTGACCGCATTTGAATCCGCATTTTTTTTGAATTCCCACGAGACGGAAGGCAAAGCGGTTGTGGAGTTTTTCACTTTGCGGATTGGGACAAGAAAGAACGGAGCAAGCGTTCTGATATCCCTGCAACCGAAGAAGATCCAGCAGGGCGGCGTACAGACGGGTACCGATACCGTTCCCCTGATACCCCTGCCGCACGTAGACCGACAGCTCCGCCGTCCAGGCAAAGCCAGCCCGGAAACGGTAAGAAGAAGCGTAGGCATACCCCAAGATCTTGCCGTCTTCCTCTGCCACGAGATAAGGATATTGCTTCAGAATTTCTTCCACCCGGCGACGGAATTCTTCCGAAGCGGGAACGACCGTTTCAAAGGTCACGGCGGTGGATTCTACGTAAGGGCGGTAAATATCAAGAATCTCTTCCGCATCGGTCAAGGTTGCGATACGGTAAGTAATCACTCCGGACATGGGGACACCTCTCTTCCTGCTTTTCATTATAATACAAAACAAGGGAATTGTCAAGATTTTTGACGAAAACATAGACTTCATGTCTACGATATTTTACTTCCACGGCAAAAGGATACCATCGAAAAAAGTGTGCTATAATAAAGTCACCACACAAAATCGAATAATATCTTACGGAAGTGTACACTTTAATCATTGAGAAAAGTGCGGACTTCCTCGTGTCCATTTCTGTAAGGAATTGTACGATTTTGTGTGGTAGCAAATCGAAGTCGAGCATTTTTCAGTGTGTGCGATTTCGATTGCACACACTTTTTTATTTAAGGAGGAAAATGTTTATGGCACTCATCAAATGTCCCGAATGTGGAAAAGAAATATCCGATAAAGCAAATGTATGTATTCATTGCGGTTATCCCTTACATAAAGAGGATTCACAAAAAATTCGAACTGTAACATCGTTAAAAAAAGTTATAATTCCTTGTTGCAAAAACCAACCCTTTCTTATTCCAGCAATCAAAATTGTTAGAGAGGTAACGGGACTAGGATTGGCACAAGCAAAGGCACTAGTTGAAAGCAACAATCCAGTAGTCATTAGAGATATAGATTTAAACAAAGCAACTGATATTGCTGAACAATTCATAAGTATAGGTGTAAATGCAAAAATTGCAGATTTAGACGAAATAGTTTCCGCTACGAGTTCCAAAAATGAAAAAACTCCGCGTTGCCCTATGTGTGGTTCCCCATCTATTGCAACGATAAATAGAGGATATTCTATGATGTGGGGAATATTAGGAAGCGGAGCCCCCGTGAATATTTGTCAATCGTGCGGTTACAAGTTCAAACCCGGACGTAATCATTAAATAAATAGTTTTCTACTGACAAGATGACTATCTCGTATTTTTATACACAAAAGACCGCTCTGTATCTACAGAGCGGTCATTATTATTTCTGTTCTTTTTCGGGGGGTGGGATCCGCCGGGATTTGGCTTTTCTTTCTTGGTTCTTCTTTCTTTTCTCCTGAAAAGAAAGAAGAACATAAAAACTTCCGCAAACTAACTTACAGAATAATGCTTTCGCCGTCCATTTCGGTGGGTTGGGCGATGCCTAAGAGTTTGAGGATGGTGGGGGAAATATCGCACAGTTTTCCGCCTTCCCGCAATTGGCAATCTTTTCCGATCACGGCAAAGGGCACGGGGTTGGTGGTGTGTGCGGTGAAGGGGGAACCGTCCTCGGCAATCATGCAATCGGCGTTGCCGTGGTCTGCGGTCAGAAGCATCACACCGCCCATATTCAGAACGGCTTCTGCGGTTCTTCCCACACAGGTGTCAACGGTTTCCACCGCCTTGACGGCAGCCTCGAAAATGCCGGTATGACCGACCATGTCGCAGTTGGCGTAGTTCAGAATCACCACGTCGTATTTTCCACTATTGATGGCGTCTACGACTTTATCGCAAACGGGAACGGCACTCATTTCCGGTTGCAGATCGTAGGTTGCAACCTTGGGAGAAGCGACCAAAATCCGATCTTCTCCGGGGTATTCCACTTCCACGCCACCGTTAAAGAAGAAGGTAACGTGTGCGTATTTTTCGGTCTCGGCGATCCTCAACTGGGTCATATTCTGCTTGGACAGATATTCCCCCAAGGTATTGGTCAGAGATTGGGGCTTGAAGGCAACTTCCACGTTAGGCATGGAAGCGTCGTACTGAGTCATGCAGACGTAGAACACGTCCAGCATACCGCCCTTGCGTTCAAATCCGTTGAATTCGGGATCGACGAACGTGCGGGTAATTTCCCGCGCCCGGTCGGGACGGAAATTAAAGAAGATCACGCTGTCTCCGGAGGCGATGCGGTCGGTTCCGTTGACCACGGTGGGAAGGACGAATTCATCGGTCAGATGCTTTCCGTCCTCGTCAACCGTCTCATAAGAGGTGCGGACTGCGGCGGCGGCATCGTCGGCGGTATTCCCTTCTCCGTAGACCAAAGCGGCGTAAGCCTTGCCGACCCGATCCCAACGGTTATCCCGATCCATACCGTAGAAACGTCCCATAACGGTGGCAATTTTGCCGGCACCGATTTTTTCAAATTCCGCATTTGCAGCGTCGATGAAATCGGCGGCAGAAGCGGGGGGAACGTCACGTCCGTCCAACAGAGCGTGAATGAAAATTTTGGTCAATCCAAACTCTTTTGCCATGCGAACCAAGGCGTAAAGGTGTTCGATATGGGAATGAACCCCGCCGTCGGACAAAAGCCCCATCAGATGCAGGGCAGAACCCTTGGCTTTGCAATTTTCCATGGCTTTGACTAAGGCCTCGTTGGTCATCAAAGCCCCTTCCTTGGCGGCTTTGGTGATGCGGGTCAATTCCTGATAAACCACTCTGCCGGCACCGATGTTGGTGTGACCGACTTCGGAGTTTCCCATCTGTCCGTCGGGCAGACCCACGTCCATCCCGGAAGCACCGATCTGGGTGGTGGGGCAAGTTGCAAAGATCTTATCTAAGTTGGGGGTGTTGGCGGCTTTGATGGCGTTCACTTTCTCAACGTCGTTGAACCCAAAGCCGTCCATAATGCAAAGAACGAGAGATTTTTTCATTTTCATTCTCCCTTATTTGGAAGCGGATTTTACGATTGCGGTGAAATCGGGAACTTTCAGAGAAGCACCGCCTATCAGCCCGCCGTCCACGTTGTATTTTGCCAACAGTTCGTCCGCGTTGCCGGCGTTCATGGAACCGCCGTACTGAACGGTAACGGTTTCCGCCGCGTCTTTTCCGTACACGTCAGCGACAGCGGCACGGACGGCACCGTTGGTTTCATCGGCTTGTTCTGCGGTGGCGGTAAGACCGGTTCCGATTGCCCAAACGGGTTCGTAAGCGATGATGATGTTTTTCAGATCTTCTGCCTTCACGTTTTGAAGAGCGATCTTGGTCTGCATTCCGACCACTTCGTTGGTAACGCCCTGAAGTCTTTGTTCCTTCAGTTCTCCGACGCAGAGGATGACTTTCAGACCTGCTTGAAGAGCCGCAAGGACTTTCTTATTGCAGGATTCGTCGGTTTCTGCATAGTATTGACGACGTTCGCTGTGTCCGATAATGGCGTATTCCACACCCAGATCGTTGAGCATATCTGCGGCGATCTCCCCGGTGTAAGCGCCTTTTGCTTCGTAGTGCATATTTTGAGCACCGATTTTAATATTGGTACCTTTTGCGGCTTCGACGGCGTTCTGAAGGCAAACGTAAGGAACGCAGCAGACCACGTCGCATTTTGCATCGGCAACGCAGGGAGCCAATTCTTTAATAAAAGCGGTGGTTTCGGAAGGGGTTTTGTTCATCTTCCAGTTGCCGGCGATGACAGTTCTTCTCAATTCGGGATTCATGTTCATTTCTCCTATTCAAAATCCTGCACAGAGACGGTTGCCTCTGTGCAGTAAATTCAATTCAGTTGACTTATTTATCCAACAGGCAGGCGATTCCGGGCAATTCCAGTCCTTCCAGGAATTCCAGGGAAGCACCGCCGCCGGTGGAAATGTGGGTAATTTTGGAAGCGAAACCAAGTTGTTCGCAAGCGGCAGCAGAGTCACCGCCACCGACGATGGTGGTCGCTTCAGATTCTGCCAACGCCTTGGCAACGGCGATAGTACCTTGAGCCAGAGTGGGATTCTCGAACACGCCCATGGGTCCGTTCCAAACGACGGTCTTGGCGGATTTTGCGGCGTCGGCGAACAGTTCCCGGGTCTTGGGACCGATATCCAGCCCCATCTTGTCGGCGGGAATTTCGTTGGCAGCAACAACTTTAACGGAAATTTCAGCATCAATGGGATCGGGGAAGGATTCGGCAATAACGGTATCGATGGGCAAAAGGAGTTTTACGCCCTTTTCCTCTGCTTTCTTCAGCATATTGCGGCAGTATTCCAGTTTGGATTCGTCCAAAAGGGAGGTACCGACGGAATAACCTTGGGCAGCAAGGAAGGTATAAGCCATACCGCCGCCGATGATAAGGGTGTCAACCTTAGTCAGAAGGTTGTCGATAACGTTCAGTTTGTCTGCAACCTTAGCACCACCCAAAATGGCAACGAAGGGACGTTCGGGATCGGCAAGAGCTTTCCCCATAACACCGATTTCTTTCTGAATCAAATAACCGCAAACGGCGGGCAGGTAAGCGGCAACGCCGGCGGTAGAAGCGTGGGCACGGTGCGCGGCACCGAAGGCGTCGTTGACGTAAATTTCAGCCATGGAAGCCATTTCCTTGGCAAATTCGGGATCGTTCTTTTCTTCCCGCTTATCAAAACGGGTGTTTTCCAGAAGCATCACTTCGCCGTTCTTCAAAGCAGCGGCTTTTGCCTTTGCATCAGCACCGACGGTATCTGCGGCGAGGGGAACGTTCACGCCCAAAAGTTCAGTCAGACGGGCAGCTACGGGAGCCAAAGAATATTTGGGAATCACTTCACCCTTGGGCTTGCCCATATGAGAGCAAAGAATCACCTTTGCACCCTGTCCCATCAGATATTTAATGGTGGGGAGGGCTTCCACGATACGCTTGTCGCTGGTGATAACGCCGTCTTTCAGGGGGACGTTAAAGTCACAACGAACCAAGATGGTCTTGCCGGCAACGGCAATGTCTTCCACGTTTTTCTTGTTGTAATTCATTTTATCATTCACTCCTCTGATAAATTTTGAGTTGAGTAACAGGGATAAAAGCGGACGAACTTCGTCCACCGGATATTATACCATATTTTACCCGGTTTTGCAAGGGGTTTGAATATGTTTTAATCTTTGTTCAAACTTTTTTCGTTCGGAGAAGGAAAAATCCCCGGATAACGCCCCAGAATCCTCAAGGGAACCCAAGTTATAATACCGCAAAAAGCGGAAGAAATTCCCAAAAGAGGCATCAAAGACCATACTGCAGGCGTTAGAAGGACCGACGCTGCGGTCAACTGTCCCGCCCCGTGCAGAACCGCCCCGGCGGCGCTGACTCCCAAGGATGAAAAACAACGGACCCGTTTCAGAAGAGCCATTCCGCAAACGGCAAGCACCGTTCCGCAAAGTCCGAACAAGACCCCGGACAACCTCCCGAGAAACAAAGCGCTCAGCAAGACCCGCAAAATTCCGAACAACAACGCCGCCGGAAAGGAATATTGATACAAAACCGCCAGAGTAACGATATTGGCAAACCCCAATTTCACTCCGGGAATGGGAATTTGGAAGGGCAACACCGATTCCACCCAAGACAATATCAGCGCCACCGCCATCAAAAGCCCCATGCGGGTGACGGTGCGGGCAGAAGATTCTTTAACCGACAAGTGCGTCTACCCCCTCTCCCACGATTTCCACGGAAATCCGGTTGGGAACGCAGAGAATCGCTTCTCCTTGGGAAGAAACCGTCCCCATTCTTTCGCAAAGATGGTCGGGACAGGTGGAATTTATCACCCGGACGGTGCGCTTTTCCACGATTACTTGCGTGCCGTCGGGAAGTTCAATGACCGTATCTTCATTCAGATCTTTTACGGCGACGATCTCCCCGTCTACGGAAACGGTCACGGAGTTCCCCTCCCCTTTCGGCAAAAACCAAAAAAGGAAACAAACCGCAATCAATCCGGCAATGAGCAACGCGTCCCAGATTTTGACTCGCTGATTCATAAAAAACCGTCCTAACGTGCTTTTAAGGCGTATTCGTCCGAGGTCAAAGAGAATTGCCCGGCAATGCCGTCGCTGACCCGGACGGTATGATCGTCAAACACAAAAATAACTTCGGAAGGCAAAAATCCTTCGGTCTTCTGCAAGGTCTCGTATAATTCCCAGCCCTTTTCTCCGCCCATAAGCCACAGAGCCGTGGACATCATATCTGCCTGAGCTCCGTCGGAACAAACGACGGTGACGGAAAGAAGGTCGCTCTGCCGGGGATAACCGGTATTTGCGTCTAACAGGTGATGATAAACCGTTCCGGTATATTCAAAATACCGTTCATAGGCGCCGGAAGTAACGATGGACGTATCCGTTACAGTCAAAACTCCCAAATAATCGGAAGAATTTCCCTGAGGGTTGCGAATCCCGACTCGAAAGGGTTCTCCCCCCTTCGTTCCAAACAACGCAACGTTGCCCCCAAAGGAAACGACACCTGCTTCGGCACCGGCATTCTTCAGCGCAGCTACCGTATAATCGGCACCGTACCCTTTTCCTACGCTCCCGATATCCATACCCATACCCGACTTGGAAAAGGTGAGGGCAGTTTCAGTCACAACCAAGGAAGAAAAATCCACCAAAGGCAAAACCGCCTCGATTGCTTGCGGGGTGGGAGGCGTCGTAGCAGCGTTGACATTCCACAAATCAGACAACGGTGCTACCGTCAAATCGAACACACCGTCAGTCATAGCATGTAATATACCGGCTTGGTTTAGAATTTGGGCGAAAACCGAGGATATTTGCACCGTCTCCCCGTCACGGGAAGCGGTATACTTTTTCGCTCCGTCAGGGGAAAGCAGGGTTTGTCCTTCGACGGCGGCGGAAGCGAACACCTCGGCGGTATCCTTCCCCCCCCACACTCTGGCGGTACACAAGGTATCGTACGCCCAAACCTGCCCCTCTACCTGCCGGGAAGAGCAGCCGGCAAGAACTAAAAAGCAGACCGTAAACAGTAAGCATACTAATTTTTTCATTTTGCAAACCACTGCTTCACCGTATACACGACGGCTTCCAAGGCGGACATATCCCCCATTCCGTTCCAGGAAGGCAGGCACGCTAAAAGAGTCACCGCTACGGCAACGCAGACAAGAGCGCAAAGAATGACCCAAAAAGGATTTTGTTTTGATTTCACAACACATTTCTCCTTCGTTTTGATAAAACTATTATACCTCAAAACCCACAGAAAGTCAATAGGAATGAAACTTTTCGTGCCATTTTTCCATATCGCTTGCAATTGTCCCGAAAAAGTGCTATAATATTAAAATGAGGAAGATAAAGGGGGAGTCGGAATGAATTACACCAAGATCCGGGACGAAAAATACCGTGCCGGATTGACCGACCGGCTGACGGGGATCCTGACCCGAACGGTCTGCAAGGGGATTTCCGTGGCAATTTGCGGAGAAGCATCGGTCCTGCTGAAGGGCGCTGCCGGGATCCAAAGCCATACCGACAACGCTCCCTTAACGACGGACAGCGTCTTTTGGGGAGACCAGCTGGCGGCACCCGTGGTGGCTTACGCCGCATGGAAATTGCACGAAGAGGGCGTTTTCGACCTGAACCGCCCCCTGACCGAATACACCGCCGAACCCTTCCTACCCGGGGAGCGAAACCTGGATTACGTGACCGGACGGTCGGTTTTATCTCAGACTTCCGGCTTTCCGAAACGGAAACACCCAACGTTGCCTACGCACTTGGAATTGATGCCAACCACCGTCTTTTCATATTCGAACTACGCCCTTCTTTATCTGCAAAGAGCCATGGAACAGGCGGCAAAAACCGACCTGCAGACCCTTGCAGAGGAATTCGTATTCAAGCCCTTCCGCATGAATTCTTCTTCCTTCGTGTGGAAAGACGAATACGCGGACCGCTTTGCTCACCCCCACGTAAAGGGCGAGGCGAATTTGAAAGTACGGGCGGAGAGACCCAACGCATCAAAATTTTTCTATACCACCCCGACGGATTACTGCCTGTTTTTGAATAAACTTTTCGTTCCGCAGACTTCCCGCAAATGCCTTGCTCCCATGACGTTGGAGAAGATGCTTCAACCTCAGGTGGAACTGTTCGGGGGACTAAAGTGGACGGCGGGGATCGGGGTTTCGGAAGATAAGAATGGGAAGTATTACTGGCAATTCGGAGACAACGAAGGCAGTAAATCCTTGGCGTTCATCGACCCCCAAGCCGACCTTTGTCTTTGCGTTATGTCCAACGATTCCCACGGCTTTGACGGACTGCGTGCCTTTTTGAAGGACGCTTTGGGTGAACCCTTCGCCCCCTGGGAAAAATACAGCAGATTCTCTCTGGGAAAAGCGGCATTTGACCAAAAGGTAAAAGC
>JAZNDV010000056.1:0-1814 GCA_045588285.1 Eubacteriales bacterium | reverse complement strand
TGGAGCAAACGAAAAAACTCGTCGAAACGGTTGGAAGTGTCGACGTACTTGTATTGAATGCTTCCATTCAGTATAAAACGCCGTGGCAGGAGATCTCCGAGAAGGCGTGTTACGAGCAGTTGAACTGTAACTTCGTTTCGTCCTTGCTTTTGATTCAGGGGTTCGTTCCTTATATGAAATCTGCGGGAGGCGGAAAGATCATTACCGTAGGTTCGGTGCAGGAACGGAAGCCTCATCCCGATATGTTGGTCTATTCTGCGTCCAAGGCGGCGCAAACCAATATGATGCAATCCCTTGCCCTTCAGCTTGCCCCCTTCGGAATTACGGTAAACAACGTTGCCCCCGGGGTAATTTATACCGACCGCAACGTGGAAGCCCTTTCCGATCCCGAATATGCCAAAAAAGTTTCCAATAGTATTCCCGTGGGATATTACGGAAAACCGGAGGATTGCGCGGGAATCGTCTCACTTCTTTGTTCGGAAGACGGACGGTATATTACGGGACAGAGCATCTTCGTAGACGGAGGAAAAAGTATTCAATGAAAATTCGCTGGATCGGGCAAAGCGGATATCTGATCCGCACCGAAAACACGGAGATCCTTCTTGACCCCTATCTTTCAGATGTGGTTAACCGGGTGGCAAACCGTCCCAGGCTCGTAGATGCCCCCATCGTTCCTTCCGAGGTTTCTTCCGACGCAGTCATTTGCACCCACGATCATTTGGATCATCTGGACGTTGATGCCGTGGCGGAAATGAACCGGGAGACCAGATTTATTACCACGGGAGAAGGGCAAAAAAAACTGCGGGATATGGGTTTTTGCCACGTCGACGTACTGACTGAAGGCGATTCCGTAACCGTAGGAGACGTAAAAATAACCGCCGTCTATGCAAATCATACGGTAGAAGCTTTCGGCGTGATTCTTCAGACCGAAGGAAAAACCTTATATTTCAGCGGCGACACTCTGTTTGATGAGAAACTGTTCCAGATTCGGGAATTTCGTCCCGACGCAGCGTTTCTCTGCATCAATGGGAAATTAGGGAATATGAATGCAGACGAGGCTGTGGTTACGGCAAATGCCATCGGAGCAATTCGGAATATACCGAACCATTACGGAATGTTTGCGTCTAATACCGAAGATCCCCATCTGTTTTCTGACCGGGTTCCCGGCAGTTTTATCATGGAATTTAACCGGGAGTATGATATCAGCGATATTTTTTACTAAAGAATTGAGGAATACAGTATGCATGATAAGTTATGGTATGATCGTTACGTAAAGGATTGGATGTACGCTCTCCCTCTTGGAAACGGCAGGATCGGTGCAATGGTATTCGGAGATCCGGATCGGGAGATTCTTGGAATTAACGAGGAATCTCTATGGAGCGGAACCCAGACCCCGGAACGGTTTGCAACGACTCCCGCGGATTTGACCGAGCTTCGACATTTGATTGCCGAGGAACGGTTAAAGGAAGCGTCACAGCTGTTTATACGGGCGTTTACTTCGGATCCGTTGCGCATTCGCTATTACGAGACCTTCGGACAGATCTGCATTGATTTTTCCGACAAGACCCCTTATACCGATTATCACAAGGAATTGGATCTCCGATGGGGGATTGCTTCCGTCTCTTGGAAAAAGGGCACGGCTGTTTTTCAGAGCGAAAGCTTCGTCAGTGAGGACTGCGACGTTTTCGTCTACAAGGTTCCCGCCTGCGACGAATACAGCAGCTATCTGTATGTTGACCTCTTCGACGAAAACGGCGCATTTATCATGCGGCAGGTGGAGATGATGGTGGCTCCCAAGCATTTCCGCTGGGAAA
>JAZNDV010000055.1:0-7282 GCA_045588285.1 Eubacteriales bacterium | reverse complement strand
TGAAAAAGAAGAAACGGATCGGGCGATTCAAACTTTGAAGAAAGGACAACCCTGCGTTCTTCCTTATGATGAATTACTACATCTGTCGCTTCTTTTGGAACCTGTCGTTTCCGATGACGGGGAGTTGCTGTTTGTTTGTGTTTATGTGGTTTTAGATTCGAGTGAAGTTGATAAGGCATTCCCCTTTCTTACCGACGGAGAATTGTTGAACGTTTTACACAAGAACGTTGCAGATCCCCTGCACATCGTCGTTAAGCAGTTGAAATTTGTCGAACGTATTATTTCGGAGGGTAACGTAGAAAAATCTCTTAGAGCTCTTGCAATGCTCCGGACTCGAATGTCACAAATGATTTTGTTCTTTGCGCGCGTTGAGAATTGTTTTCCTAAATCTTCCGGTATTTCTGCGATTTCCAGTGTGGCCTCTAACTTGGCTAAATGTCAAGAGGTGTTTAAGTTTATGAAATATACCCCTGAAGAAAACGGTTACATTTACATGGAACGGAGTTCTCAGGTTTTAATGTTTGTGGATATTTTGGCAAGTTTGACTTACCGTCAAGAAAAGCCTTCCATTCTCGTGAATACTTTTTCAGATCCGGATTGGATCACGATTGAGTTTGTTTCCGGTCCGTTAAACAAACCTCTTGATTTGCCCTGTGATGATGATTTTGACGGAATTGATATCGGCATGTTTTCCGTGCGCCGCCGGGTGGAAATGGCGGACGGACATATTACTGTGAAACAAAAACCGCGGGGAGATGTTACGATAACTCTAAAATTCCCCCGTGCAAATCTTATGGCTGTAGGCGGTTTTGTAGAAGATCCTTCCGGTTCGTCCGTTTCCGATATTGAAGTTATTGCTTTGGAATACTTAAGTATGATCTCCGACTCGTTTTCTTAAAACCCGGTTCTGTTCTTGTTTTTGCGAAATAGAAACGAAAGAAAAGCAAAAAGAAAAGAACCGAAAGTGCTGCCAAGACCCAAACGGAAATAGGAACATATCGGCTGATGATCTTGAGGGGGAGCATTGCTGCAAGAGATATAATTAAGGGGTTTATTATCCCATCTCGTATTGGAAACCGGACGGAGCAGGTCTGTTTCAGTGATAAAAAAGACAGCGTGAAATTCAGGATTGCTCCGATGCAGAAGATTCCCGCATATCCGAGAATGCCCGTTCGGGGAATCAGAAGCCATGCGCCAACCGTTTGGAATGCCGCATCCGCTAAATTGATTTTCATGGCGGTTAATTGCCGATTATAGCCTTTCATGATTCCGTCGATGACTTTATCTCCGTACAAAAATGGAACGATTGGGGCAAGATAGACCAGATAGGTCCCGCAGGTTGCGTCGTGATAAACGGCTCTGCCCAGATCTTTGCCGAACAGTGCAGCAAATGTTCCGATAAAAATTCCATAGGTCATGGTCCACCGTATAACGGCGTAAGTTGTCTTAATGTTGTTTGCTTTATGCCCAACTGCATCTTCTGCTGTGATCTCCGGAACCAGGAGCTTCGATACCACCGCAAGAAACGCTGCCGGGAAAATTAGGATCGGCAATGCCATTCCCTCAAATTTTCCCATCGCCGCCAAGGTTTGCTCGGGTGTAAGCCCCGATGCTTCCAATCCTCTGGGAACGAGAATGCTTTCGATCATTCCGATTCCGGAACGCAGATACCCGCTGAAAGCACAGGGAAGGGCAATTTTTAGAACTTCGGAAAATATCCCATGCCCTTGCTGTTTCTCCGGGAATACCAGCCTCTTGCATTTTCCTCGGTACAGTAGATATCCGCAGAGGCAGGATACCGTTTCTCCAATCGCCATTCCCGCCACCATAGCGCACAATGCCGCATTCGGTCCGTGATCCAGATACAAACTAAACAGTAACATGGTCGCACCGATTTTGGAAAGATCTTCCGTGACCTGCAGCGCCGTAGAATAAGATGCTTGCCTCAGGGACAAAAAGAATCCTTGCAGTGCGTTTGCCGCCGACAGAAAGGGAAGTCCGAAAGATAAGATTTTCAGGGGTATTTCTGCGTCTGGAAATGAGAGCCAATGCTCTGCAATTGGTTTTGCTCCGAAAAACAGCAAGAGAAACGCACTGATCCCAAAGGACAGTCCGTAAATCAGGCATTGACTTAAAATTTGTTTGATATTCCGGTCTTTCCGCGCCAGTGTTTCGGAACAAAGGCGGGTCGAAGCTACGTAAACTCCCGACGACGCAAGGTTGCAGGCGGGGTAATAAACTGACAGGATCAACTGTAAAAGTCCCATTACCTCGGACCCAACTCGATTTGACGCATAAGCCCGGAATAAAACGCCTGTCGTGCTCATGATCAAAGAGACTGCGGATACTGCAACGGCGTTCTTTATAAAATCTTTCTGAATCAAATTAACCACCGAAAGAATTCTATGATTCTTTCTGCATACAATATGCGTCCGATACGGACAGAAAAGGGAATTTTCCATGGCAAAATATACCGTGAAAAAACTTGATATTTCTCGCCCTGAAGTGCAACAAGCGTCTTTTCGGATCCTATATGCGGCTTTCAATGATACGTCCGACCGTCGATCCACCGCAGATTCCTTGCCTAAAAAAGTCAATATGATTAAAAAATTGGAGCAGACCGAATGTTTCGGTGCGTTTCAGGGAGCAACACAGGTAGGTTTTGGGATTCTTCGGGACTTGAAGAATCAAACCTATCGCATTTCTCATATTGCTGTAGATCCCCTGTTCCGTCACGACGGCATAGGAGGGAAATTGGTTCGTTTTATGATTCGTTCCGTTGCAAATCGCGGTGGCGGAACGGTGATCTTGCAGACTGAACCGGGAAAGAAACAGGAGCGTAAATGGTTTATGAGTATGGGATTCGCCCCTTCTAAGCGGGGAACGGACGACGGGATCTCTCTTTCTTTGACTATTGACGAGCGAATTCTCCGATATCTTGATCTATGCGAGACGTTGGATCGTTACTCAGATCTCGTCTACGGTTTTTATTCAGTCGATGAAGATCCTTACCGGGATACTTATCCCACGGCGTTGGTTTTTATGCGTCCTTATCGTTGCACCGGGCAGAACGACGATGAATATCATGAAACGCTACTTCGTGAAAAGGAACGGTTAAACGAGATTTTACGTTCAGTTTCTCACTTTCTTAATGATCGCGGAATTCAAAACCTGCCAATGCCCTTGCACCGTTTTGACGTTGATGAGAGCCTTGCCCGGAAAGCAGCGGCAATGCGTGCGGGACTTGGTTGGCTTGGAAAAAACGACCGTGTCGTTCACCGTGTATATGGATCTCAGACGATTTCATGCCGTATCTATATAGGCGCAGACTTTCCGGTTAACACCCATATTCGGAGGAATAATTGCGGAGATTGCCGCGCCTGCATCGAAGCTTGCCCTGTATCTTGCTTGAAAAATAAGAAATGGTCCACTAAAGTCCCCCGGAAAGAGATCATTGATGAGTCTGCCTGTTTGGAATACCGTTCCAGATCCTATTCCCAAACGGGGCGGTACAGCGAATGTGATCGGTGCGTTCGATGCTGTCCCGGGAAAAAATGATATAAAACCCGCTTTTCAGCGGGTTTTATATTGACTTTTTTTTCGATTTGTGTTATAATATTCTAAGTATATGTGTAATAGTAGTTCAAACCTGCGATGCACATATTTCACCGCTTCTTTGAATATTCTACATCGAAGGAGTGGTTATTTATGAAGCAAAATTACTCTCAACGATCGGAAATTCCTCCTATTGAGCTAATTGGGAATTCCCGGGTTCTCGTGGGAGATTGTGACGGGATTCTGGAATATGAACCGGAGACGGTTAAACTTCGGGCAGGAAAGCGCCTGATTCGGATCAACGGCAGAGGTTTGGATCTTTGTAATCTTACGGAGAACACCGTTGTGATACGCGGACTAATCGTTTCCGTAGAATTTGAGGGCTGATCCATGACGTTTTTATGGAATTGGCTCCGCTGGTTGTTCGGATACGCCGTTTTGGAGATTCGCGGGGCATACGGTGAAAAATTCGTGACTCTCTGTATGAAAGAAGAGATCGACCTTTGGGAGATCCGTCGGGTCTGTCCCGGAATTATCCGCGCAAAGATATATCTCTTTTCTAAAAAACAGATGGATGTACTGGCGCGAAAAAGCGGCGTAACCTTGGAATACTGTGAAGAAGCCGGATTTCCTGTTGCTTTGAAGCGATATCGGTTTCGACCGGGGCTTTTTCTTGGAATTGCGGTTTATTTCGTTTTGCTTCTTGTTCTATCCCGATTCGTTTGGTCGGTTGAGATCCCTGGTGCCGATCCCCTTCAGGCAAAACAGATTCAAGGGGTTCTTTTGAAGGAAGGCTTTGGGGTCGGTTCTTTTATCCCGACGGTGAATTACCGAAATCTGCGTTATCAGCTGATGCTTGCTTCAGAGAATATTTCCTTCGTTTCCGTGAATATGGAAGGCTGCCGCGCCGTCGTGGAAGTTCGTTTTTCTGAACGCGTCCCCGAATCAGTAGACGACGGAACGCCCTGTAACATCGTTGCTTCTCAAGACGGTCAGATCCTTTCGGTGCTGATCCAAACCGGAATGCGCTACGTTCAAAAAGGTCAGACGGTACAAAAGGGTGACCTGCTCGTAGGCGGAATTATGGACACCCGCTTGGGATATTACGTAGTTCACGCGAAAGCAAAAATCTTGGCGAGAGTCACGGACACCCAATCGCAAACCGTTTCGTTGAGGCAGACCGTTACGGAACGCACCGGCCGTCGCGCTGTTCGCCGGCAATGGAGCATTTTTGGAAAAGAGATCGACGGTTCGCCCGGATTTACCTGCCCCTACGGAACGTATGATACTGAGACTGAAGTTAAGTATCTATCCTTTGGGAATGATTCTGCCGTACCCATTATCCTGACTGAGACTTATTATTACGAAACCCGTTCATACGAAGTTGAAATCACTCCGGAAGAGGCTCGGATCATTGCTTGCAATCTCTTAGATGAACGGGACCGGCTTCGGCTTTACGATGTGGAAGTGGAGTCGATGGTCGAAAGTATTGCCGAAGCACCCGGCGAGGTTACGTTGACGAGAGTTCGCAGTATTATCGTCGATATTTGTGAAGATAAAGCGTTTTATTTTGAAGATTAAAGGAAGAAGACTGTGGAAGAAATTTTGAAATTTGAATCCCTCGACGTTCTCTCAAACCTTTTTGGACACCTGGATGAGAATATTCACCGTATCGAATCGGAGCTCCAGGTTACTGTCACAAACCGAGGGGAAGAATTAAAGATCTCCGGTACGCCGGACAACGTGGCAGATGCTAAAAAAGTCATTGAACTCCTTTCTGCCCTTGCCCGGAAAGGGGAATTGATTGACGCACAGACTGTGGCTTATTTTATTCTTTCCGTCCGGGAAGGCAGAGAAGAATCTCTCTCCGAATTAGGAGGAGACTGTATTTGTATTACTTCCCGGGGAAAACCGGTCAAACCCAAAACTTTGGGGCAGAAAGAGTATATTTCTGCCATTAAGTCCAACACAATCACTCTCGGTGTTGGACCTGCCGGAACAGGGAAGACTTATCTTGCTGTCGCTATGGCAGTCACCGCCCTTCGTAACAAGCAGGTCGATCGCATCGTCCTTACCCGTCCTGCGGTGGAGGCAGGAGAAAAATTAGGTTTTTTGCCCGGAGATTTGCAGGACAAAGTTGATCCTTATCTCCGTCCTTTACACGATGCTCTGTTCGATTTCTTAGGGGTGGATACCTACCGCAACTATTTGGAAAAGAATATCATCGAAGTTGCCCCTCTTGCCTATATGCGGGGGCGTACGCTGGACGATTCCTTTATTATTTTGGACGAAGCGCAGAATACCACGTGCGAGCAGATGAAAATGTTTTTGACCCGGCTTGGATTCCGTTCCAAGATCGTTATCACAGGGGATATTACCCAGATTGACCTTCCCGAAGGAAAACAAAGCGGATTAAAGCAAGCAATGAAGGTCTTGGAAAATATCGACGATATTTCCATTCAGAAACTTTCCGCTAAAGACGTGGTTCGTCACGCCTTGGTGCAAAAAATTATCCGTGCCTACGACGTCTATTCCGAAAAATTGCAATCCCGTCCGGACAACCCCCGGAAGAAATGAGTTTTACCATGAGCAACTGTTACGTCAGTATTACCAATCAACAGCGAAAAGAACGTACCCCTAAGGCACTGAAAGACCTGATCCGTGCCGTTGTCAACGCCGTCTTGGAATACGAAGGTGTTACGGTAGAAAGCGAAATGTCGGTGCTTTTGGTGGACGACAGAGCAATCCGGGATTTGAACCGTAATTTCCGGGATATCGACCGGGCAACCGACGTTCTTTCGTTTCCTTCGGGGGAATACCCTCTTCCCGAGGGGGCGGATTACTTATACGTGGGGGATATGGCGCTATCTTTGGAACGTGCTCGTAAGCAAGCGGAAGAATACGGTCATACATACGAGCGCGAAGTGGCGTTTCTCACGGCTCATTCGGTTCTTCATTGTCTCGGTTACGACCACGTAGACGGACCGGAACAGGAAAAAGAGATGTTTTCCCGCCAGGAAGCCATTTTGCAGGAAATGGGGTTGCGCCGATGATTGAAATGCTTCAAGGTGTTTTCCGTTCCTTCGGTCGCGCTTTTCAGGGAATTTTTTGTACTCTTCGGGAGGAGCGGAATTTCCGCATCCATTTGGTTGCAGTTTGTTTGGTTACTTGTTTTTCCGTTCTTTATGAAGTCAGTTGGGGACAAGCCGTAGTGCTCGTGATTTTATATTCCGTGGTTTTGTCGTTGGAACTGATCAATACTGCGGTGGAACGGACCGTAGATCTTGTCACGATGGAACGTTGTCCTTTGGCAAAAAAAGCGAAAGATGCCGCGGCCGGCGCAGTTCTCGTGTCGGCGATTGCCGCCGTTGTCGTTGCAGTTTTAATGTTCCGAGATCCGAAGCACTGGTCATTCGTATTCCAAAAAATTTCCACACCCCTTGGTATTATTTCTCTGTTTATTTTTCTCCTTCTTTCCCTGTTTTTCGTTCGGGGGAAAAAACGCAAATGAATTTTGTGAGGTAATTTATGAAAACCGCATTCGTTTCTATTATCGGCAGAACAAACGTTGGAAAGTCTACGCTGTTAAACGCAATTTTAGGAGAAAAGATCTCTATTATTTCCGACAAGCCGCAAACAACCCGAAGCCGTATCGTCGGGGTCTATAATTCCGAGGATGTGCAGATGGCATTTCTTGACACCCCCGGCTTTCATCGGCCCGAAAATA
>JAZNDV010000054.1:0-12538 GCA_045588285.1 Eubacteriales bacterium | reverse complement strand
CAAAACCACAAAGCCACAGGCGGGAAACCGTCTGTGGCTTTGCTTATGTAGATTCAAAAATAAACGATAAAGGCGAATCCATCTCCCAAGGGAAATGGGTTCGCCTTTAACTTGTTTGGTGGAGATTACGGGAGTCGAACCCGTGACCTCCTGCTTGCGGAGCAGGCGCTCTACCAACTGAGCTAAACCCCCAAATTAAGAGTTAAGTGAGGCTCTAAAAACACAAGCCATAGGCGTAGGATTTTTAGCTAAGCCGAACTTATGCAGCGAGCGTAGCGGGTCGCTGAAGAGTTAAGAGTGGAGATAAAGTCTTTAACGGTTTTGGTTGCGCGGTTCAAAATGTTGCGCTGCAAAAAAATGGAGCAGGTGAGGGGAATCGAACCCCCGTGGCCAGCTTGGAAGGCTGGAGTTCTACCATTGAACTACACCTGCTTATCAACGCCTAACTATTATAATACATTTTTTCGCCGTTGTCAAGGGGGGAAATGCAAATTTTTTATATCTTTTTTGAAAAAATACGTTTCAACGGCGGTTTCGTGCCATTTTAGAGAACAAAAAAGGACGGAATTTCTCCGTCCTTTGATTGTTTTCTTGAAAAGTTCTGAATTACTTCAGGTTGAATCTCTTCTTGAAACGGTCCACACGTCCGCCGGTATCGACCAGCTTCTGCTTGCCGGTGTAGTAAGGATGGCAGGCGGAGCAAATTTCAACACGGATATCTTCCTTGGTGGAACGGGTGTGGATTACGTTACCGCAAACGCAGGTGATGGTTGTGTCCTTGTAAACGGGATGAATTCCGTCCTTCATCTATTTTCATTCCTTTCCGAGTGTGCCGAAAAGGCACAAATTGATTACATTGCATTTTATTATAGCACATTGTTTCGCAAAATGCAAGGGTTTTTCGAAAAAAAATCAAATTTCATATTTTTGAAACAATTTTTCCCTCGGATTTTGCCCCGCAACATTGACAAACGGGGGATTTAATGCTATAATTATATATTATTTACGATGATGCATGATTCACCGGAGGAATCGATTATGTTATATCAAAGCACCCGCTCCAACCATACTGTAAATTCTTTAGAAGCGATTCTGCAGGGAATTGCTCCGGACGGCGGACTGTATCTGCCCGTCGACCTGAATTCCTTGAGGGTTTTTCCCGAAGATTTGGCAGGTAAGTCCTTTGAAGAGATGGCGGCAATCCTTTTGCGCACCTTGTTTGATGAATTTACCGAAGCCGAAATGGCAGAAATGGTGCATCGGGCTTACGGCGGAAAGTTTGAAACGGAGGACGTGACCCCCACCGTCAAGGTTGGGTCGGATTATGTTCTGGAACTGTTCCGCGGTCCTACTTCTGCCTTCAAGGACGTGGCGCTGTCCATGTTGCCGGTGCTGATTACCGAAGCCAAAAAGAAGTTGGGAATTACCGAAAAAATCATGATTCTCACCGCCACCAGCGGGGACACCGGGAAAGCCGCACTGGAAGGATTCCACGACGTGGACGGGACCGGAATCATCGTATTCTATCCCAACGGCGGGGTCTCGGCGGTGCAGAAAGCACAGATGGTCACCCAGGAAGGGAATAACGTCACCGTCTGTGCCATTGACGGAAATTTTGACGATGCCCAGACGGGAGTCAAAAATACCTTTGCCGCCTGTGCGAAGAAAGATCTGAAGCAATACGGCGCGATGCTTTCCAGCGCAAACTCCATCAACATCGGAAGATTGGCGCCCCAAATCGTTTATTATTACAAATCCTACTGTGACCTTGTGGCTGCCGGGGAGATTCAAATGGGTGATTCGGTGAATTTCGTCGTTCCCACCGGGAATTTCGGCGATATTTTAGCCGGTTATTTTGCCAAATGCCTGGGGCTTCCCGTGGGCAAATTGGTTTGCGCTTCCAATCAAAACGACGTTTTGACGGAATTTTTGAACACCGGACGTTACGACCGCCGCCGGGTCTTCCACCGCACCAATTCGCCGTCTATGGATATTCTGGTTTCCAGTAATTTGGAGCGTATGCTGTACCTGGCATCGGGCGGAAATTCCCAAGAAATTGCCGAATATATGAAGGCGCTGAATGAAATTGGGGAATACACCGTGACCGAATCCCTTCTGAAGGCGTTGCAGGATACCTTCTACGCAGGGTGCTGTTCGGAAGAGCAGACCCTTGTGACCATTGGCAAAACCTACGAAACTTACGGGTATCTCTGTGATACCCACACTGCCGTCGCGGTAGACGTAGCGGAACGGTTTAAGGAGACGAAGCCGGAAGGGGCTGTCATCGTTCTTTCCACGGCATCGCCCTATAAATTCCCCGTTGCGGTGCTGACTGCGTTGGGGCATACCCCCGACGAAGATGAATTTAAGGTCATGGAACAGCTGCACGAAGCGACCAACGTTCCCATTCCCGGCGGACTTGCGGGATTGAAAGAAAAAACCGTTCTTCACACCGACGTCATTCCCAAAGATTCCATTCTTGATTACGTATTAAAGAAGGTAGAAGCATGAAACGTACCGTCCGCGTTCCCGCGACCACCGCAAATTTAGGTCCCGGTTTCGACTCCTTCGGGTGCGCCTTGGGGTTGTATAATACCTACACCTTTGAGGCGATCGACGAGGGGTTGGAGATTCTCGGCTGTGCCGAAAAGTACTGCAACCCGAAGAATCTTTCGGTACGTGCTTACGAAATGACTCTGCGGGAAGCCGGCGTTCCCTTTTCGGGGCTCCGCATGGAAATGCTGGAAACGCAAGTCCCCGTCTCCCGGGGATTGGGCTCTTCTGCCGCTATGATCGTTGCCGGGGTCGTTGCTGCCAACGCTGAGGCGGGGTATCCCTTTGATCAGCGGAAAATGCTGGAGCTGGCGACCCGCATCGAGGGGCACCCGGATAATCTTGCTCCCGCGTTTTACGGCGGATTGACCGCTTCTATGATGAACGACGGAATCCCCGATACGGTTACCTATAAGATGGCGGAAGGGCTTCGGTTCGTGGTCTGTATTCCCACCTTTGAACTGTCTACGGCAAAGGCGCGCAAAGCCCTGCCGGAAACCTACTCCCGTGCCGATGCGGTTTATAACCTCTCCCACGGGGCGGTGCTTCTCAAGGCGTTGGAGACCGGCGACAAGCCGGTGATTTCCCGGGCGTTGAACGACCGCTTGCACCAGCCTTACCGTTTCTCTTTGATTCCGGAATACGAGACGGTCCGTCGTCTTGCCTTGGAATCCGGAGCCATCGCTTTCTGTATCAGCGGAGCCGGTCCCACCTTGTTGGCTTTGACCGATGACCGCAACTTTTCCGGACGGCTCTCTGCCCGTCTTGTTAAAGAGACCAAAAAGGGCTGGAAAGTATTGTCTCCCGAGATCGACCGTCACGGAGCGGTCGTGACGGAAGGGTAAGTTTGACGAAAATCAAAAAAATAAAGTCCAGCCAATGATGTTCCCGGAACGATCAAAAGACGAAGGACTCCCGTATTTTCGGGAGTCCTTTTTGTAAGGATTCTTCTTTTATCGAAACTTATTTGTCCGCTTCGTTATTTGCTTTTCTTCTTGTGAAGGATCAAAAGAGCGGCAACGACGGCAGCGACGACCAGAACTGCAACGACGATGATGGCAATGACCGTGCCGGCGTTGGATCCGTTATCGACGGCAGGGGCGTTGCTGGAAGCGTTGGCAGGAGGATTCGTAGATGCGTTGGTAGACGCGTTCGTGGAAGCGTCAGTGGAAGCGTCCGTAGAAGCATCGGTAGAGGCGTCCGTGGAAGCATCAGTAGAAGCGTCCGTAGATGCATCGGTGGAAGCGTCCGTGGAAGTATCCGTCGAAGGAACCTGAGAGAAGTCGTGGTCAGGTCTTTGCTTTTCAGTCTTTACGCTGGTGGTAGCGGTGTTTTCAATATCCCCGCCGATCCAAGTAACGCCGTTGTCGTTGAGAGTGTAAGTACAACTATCATTGGAAAGTTTAATCGCAGTCCCTCCCGTGGCCATGAAGTCAATGATCGCGTCGGAACCAATGTTTATGGTGGATGCACCCTGATTTACTTCGATGAAGCCATGGGCAGTGGTAGTCCCGGTAATTTTACCGCCGGTAATATTCAAAATGTTATCACCCTTGGTCAGATACAAAGCACTGTTTGCGAGTTCCATGTGAATGTTCGTAGGAACGCTGGCATTTGCTTCGGAAATGTTAATATGTTGACCGGAACGAATGGCGGCAGCGCCGGAAAGTTTGAGATTTAGATTTCCGCCCGTGATATTAACGTCTTTTGCAGAGTAAACACCGAAGTTGACGGCATCAATAAACAGGGTGCCGCCGGAAATGTTGATATTGCCTTCGCCCGTCGAAAGTGCATAACTAAAAGATGCACTACAGGAGACGCTGATATTACCGCTGGTAATACTGATATTTCCGGTATCAGCCCGGAAGGGATACTTTGATGCGCTGGACACTGTTAAGGATCCGGACCCGGTGACCGTCACGTTTCCGCTGGGAATGTAGAAGTTGAAGGAAGCGAGATCGTCTTCAAAAGAGTTGTTCCCGATCAGTTCCACGGTGAAGTCTACGCCTTCGCCCATTTCAAATACGATCCGGGATCCGACCACGTTGTTTAATGTAACTTTTTTCGCTGCGGGATCGTAGGTTACAGTCCCGCCGCCGACGGAAGCGGACGTGGTGGTGGCGTTCAGTTCAACGGCATCTCCTTCCAAGGGAGCTACGGTGATTGCCTGTTCCACCGCGAGTTCTTCCGCAAAGGTCATAGAAGGGACGAATGCGGCGCAAAGACACAGAACCATTGCAAAGGCAACGATCCGGGCGATTGCAGAGATTTTTTTCATAGGGATTACCTCCTAATTTTTTTTGTGGGCAGCGATATTACCCAATTATAACAATATTATACCATTCGGCAGCAAGAATGTCAACAAGGTCGAAAAAAAATCAAAAAAAATAAATAGAATCGTCAAATTTTTGACAATACTAAAACGATAGCGACACCGCGGCGGGATTTCCGGCGAGATAGAAAAACGCACCTGCGGCAGCAGGTGCATTTTCATATTCAATGGAATTAAGATCAGTCGATCCGTTCGTCGCCCCAAAAGAACAGCGCAACGGTGCCGGGGCCGGTGTGGCTCCCGATGGTGGTGCCGATGTCGTAAATTTCCACTTTTCCATTCAGTTTGGGGAACCGGGCTTCTACCAGATCTGCCACGGCGCGGGCGTCGTCAAAGCAGGCAGAGTGGCACATATAACATTTTTCGCTGTAATCCAAACGGCCGTCTGCCATCTCTTCCATGCGGGCAACGATCTCCGCAATGACTTTCTTTTTCCCCATACACTTTTTCCGGGCGATCAGATGGCCTCCGTTGTCGACGTTCAACAGGGGGCAGATATTCAACACGCCTCCTACGAAGCCGGAAGCTTTGGAAACTCTTCCGCCTTTGACGAAAAAGGTAAGATCGGTGGTGAAGAACCAATGGTGCAGCTTGAGCTTGTTGGCTTCCACCCATTCCTTCAGTTGGTCCATGGTATATCCTTCGTCCCGGAGATCTGCCAATTTATCCATGATAAGACCGTAGCCGGAAGCGGCGGCAAGGGAGTCCACGATTTCGATGCGCCGGTCGGGAAACTGTTCCTTCGCCATGTCTGCGGCAATCCTTGCCGACTGTACCGACCCGGAAAGGCCGGAAGACAGGGACACGTGGAAAATGTCCTTTCCCTGCTCCAAAAATTTCGTGAAATACGCCAGATATTCCGTGGCGTTGATTTGAGAGGTCTTGGTTTCTGCCCCTTCTTCCATTGCCTTGTAAAAATCGGCAAAAGAGATCGTCTGTCCCAAATCGTCGGGATATTGCGTTCCGTTCAGGAAATAATGAAAACAGATGTATTCGATGTTCCGGGTTTCGAAGTGTTCCTTGGTCATATCCGCCGTGGAACAGCAGCTCAGCACGTATTCGTTCATGGTATGTCTCCTTGCGGTCTTTGATGTATATACAGTATTGTACCTTTTTTCAGAAAAAAAATCAACCTACTTTTCGGTTTTTTATTCTACCCTTCAAAAGTATTGCGGTAGAGTTGAAAAATAAGGATTCTACCAACGGTAGAGTTCTTGACAGAATCGTTTTTTTATGATATAATAGAGAAAAAGGCGGTTCTTTTTTCTAAAATTTCAGAAGAGCCGGAATTATTTCCCGGAAAACTCAAAATCCACCGCCTTTCGTTAAGGATTCATTTTTTGCAAGGGGAGACCCGGTTTTGCAAAACTCTACTCCGAGTAGAATGAAAGGAGAAGAAAGCGATGGAAGATTTGAAAGCGATTTTTGCCGGAAATCTTTCTTCTTTGCGGAAGAAAAAAGGCTGGACCCAGTTGGAATTGGCGGAGCGTCTGAATTATTCCGATAAAGCCGTTTCCAAATGGGAGCGGGGGGAATCCCTTCCCGACGTGGTCATTCTGAAACAGATCTCCGAATTATTTGAGGTGACGGTAGACTACCTGCTGGTCAAGGATCACGAAACTGCTGCCGTTCCCATCTCAAAACGGAAGCGCCGCAACCGGGCGATGATCACCGGGATCTCTGCGGCAACGGTATGGCTGATCGCCACCATCGTGTTTTTCTCCCTCGGCTTCGTGGAATCGGTCCCCCATTGGTCCTGGCTGATCTTTTTGGCGGCAGTTCCGGTATGCTGTATCGTTTTGCTGGTCTTCAGCGCACTATGGTGGGGCAAACGGTGGTTATTTGCAACGGTTTCGGTCTTGATCTGGTCTCTTTTGGCGTGTGCCTTCTTTACCGTGTTTTTTGCCGCAGATCTCAATATCTGGCTGATCTTCGTCATCGGAATTCCCGCTCAGATCATCGTCTTTTTGTGGGCAGGAATGAAGAAGGAGTAAGAAAATATAAAACGAAGCGAGATTCGAAAGGTTTTCTCCTTCCACGGTCTGATCTCTTTTCGTATCGCGCTTTGATCTTAAAAACGGAGGGAACGTTATGGCTGTACGGCTCAATGAGGACAAGCAGATCGTCGCTCAGATCAAAGAAGGTCTGAAAGCAAAGGGCGGATATTGCCCCTGCCGGCTGGAAAAGACGGAAGAAAACAAATGTATATGCAAAGAATTCCGGGATCAGATCGCCGATCCGGAATTTGAAGGATACTGTCATTGTTTGTTATATTATAAATCAAAAGATTGAAAGGATGTTTATTATGGTCCGTGTCATTACGAAAGAAAATTACAACGAATTGGTCGCCGCCGGGGACAAACCGGTCCTGCTGGATTTCTGGGCAGTTTGGTGCGGTCCCTGCCGTATGATGGCTCCCACCGTAGAAGAGATCGCAGAAGAAAACCCCGATCTTTTGGTGGGGAAAGTGAGCGTGGACGAAGAACCGGAATTGGCACAACGGTTCGGCATCACTTCCATTCCTACGATAGTCGCCCTGAAAGACGGAGCCGTCGTGGGAAAAACGGTAGGCGTTCAGCCCAAAGAAACGGTTTTGAGATTAGTAAAATAAAACCTTTCAAAAAATGCAAAAACCAATCTGTTTTCTCTTATGTTCCTTAAGATTTTCTTAAAATTGGTACAATTTTGTGAATGATATTGCCTTGAGGGATCTTTTGGTTTATAATAGAAAAAAGAAGGTATGTTCCACGGCAGACAACACGAAAAAGGAGGACGTCCCCGATGAAATTTCTTACCGCCGTTACCAAGCTCAAAGCGTTTTTTGATCTGTTCAAAAAGACCGGATCGGACCCCGAATCCCAATCTTCCGGGGGAAAAAGAAAACGCATCGCCCTGATCCTTTCCCTGACGCTGACCGGTATTGCAATCGTCGTCGGCGCGGCACTCCTGATTCGGAAATTGAAACAACGCCGGTTGGAAAAAGAGGCGCAAGAGGCGTTGGACGATTATTATTCCACCGACTTTGACGCCGACGAATACGCCGACGACGAAGAAGAATTGGAATTTTGAAAGTAAAAATACGAAAACGGTATCTTCATATTTTGCAGATACCGTTTTTAATTTTTATCTTTCGGTTTGTGAAAAATTGTTTCCGTGTTCCCATTATAAAAAAGAATTTGGGGTTTGGCTCTTGCAATTTCCGGGAAAATATGGTATGATATAAAGGAGGTTTTTCCTTAACGTGAAAGGAGTTTTTTGAATGGAATTTAACGTAAATCACCCGATACTGTTCCTTTTGGTAGGGCTTATCGTGGCGGCAGTTTTGGGGCAATCGGTCTTTTTCCTGATAAAAGCGTGGAAACGGGGCGTTGCCATCGGTATGGATAGGAAAAAATTGCGGAGCATCGCCGCGACGGCGGGGGTATTCACCGTTGCGCCGGCGGTTGCCATCGTCATCAGCGTTATCGCCCTTTCCAAAAAACTGGGCGTGGCTCTCCCTTGGCTTCGGTTGAGCGTGGTAGGGTCCCTGTCTTACGAAGCGATTGCCGCGGAAAACACGTCCCTCGCCATGGGCTTGACCGGAAGTACCGCACCCAACGCCTCGCAATTCGTGACCATCGCGTTGGTCATGACCTTTTCCATCATGGTTGGAATCTGGCTGGTTCCCGCAATCTGCAAAAAACTGCAGGGCGGTATGGGAAAATTGGAACAACGGGATAAAAAATGGGCGGATATTTTTCAATTTGCCATGTTTATCGGCATGATCGCCGCCTTCGTCGGTTTTGTTTTTTGTGACGTTTCCAACGCCTTTTCCGGAGATCTCAAGGGGCTTATCCCCGTCTGCGTTATGGTCGTTTCCGCGTTGGTTATGGCGGTCTGCGGACTTCTTGCCGGAAAATTCAAAAAGATTCATTGGATTGCCGATTATGCTCTGCCGGTCTCTTTGATTATCGGCATGGCAAGCGCCATTCCCTTTACCGCTTGGTTGTCTTAAGGAGGCTGAAACATGAAAAAAGAAATGACGTACATGGATCAGGTTCACCGCTGGGGTACGGTTTGGAATCTTTCGATGATGGCGATCCTCATCGCATTCCCCGTTACGGTTGCAATCATTTTTAAGGCATTCCCCGATATGAACGGACTGTGGAGAGGTCTTCTGGCAACGGCACCCATGTATTGGGCGGTCGGGGTCATTGAGACCGTTACGTATATTCCCATGCTGGGGGCAGGCGGTTCTTATTTGTCCTTCGTTACCGGGAATATCTCCAACTTGAAGCTCCCCTGTGCGTTGAACGCCTTGGAGCAAGCGAAGGTGAAGGCGAATTCCGAGGAAGGGGAAGTGGTTTCCACCATCGCTATTGCCGTTTCGTCCATCGTAACGACATTGATTATCCTCGTGGGTGTGATTCTGATCACCCCGTTAACGCCGGTCTTGGAATCCCCCCTTCTGATTCCCGCCTTCGATCAGATGATCCCTGCCCTTTTCGGCGGTCTTGGGGTAGTTTTCGTCTCCCGGAATTGGAAACTTGCCATCGCGCCCGTTTCCCTGATGCTGATCCTCTTCATCGCCGTTCCCGGGCTGAACGCCGGAAACGTGGGAATTATGGTTCCGGTCAGTGTTCTTTTCACCCTTGCCGTCAGCAGAATCATGTATAAAAAGAATCTTTTATAACGGAGACCTTCTATGTTTGTTCTTTATCTCGTTTTAGGATTGATTGCCCTGTTTCTTGCAGTGATTTTGATCCGGGCGGTGATGTTCAAGCCCAAGACCTTCCCGGTCACCGAGGCAAAACCGGTGGAATTTGACGGAGAGAAATCCGTCCGGACGTTGCAGGAATTGGTGCGGTGCAAAACCGTTTCTTATTACGATCCAGCCAAGGAAGACAATGCTGAATTTGAAAAACTTATCGGTCTATTGCCCGAACTTTACCCGGAAGTCTTTCGGGTCTGCTCCTTCGACCGTCTCCCCGACCGGGCGCTCCTGTTCCGATGGGAAGGAAAAAACCATACCCGCCCCTCGGTGATGATGGCGCACTATGACGTGGTGCCGGTGAACGAAGACCAATGGGACAAAGACCCCTTCGGGGCTGAAATCGAAAACGGTATTCTGTGGGGCAGAGGCACCTTGGATACCAAAGTGACTATGAACGCGGTGCTGTCTGCTGCAGACACCTTGATCTCCAAAGGATTCGTTCCCGAAAACGATATTTATTTCGCCTTTTCCGGCGGAGAAGAAGTCAACGGAAGAGGCGCCTCCAACATCGTTGATTGGTTTGAAGCACATGACGTGGACCTGGGATTGGTGGTAGACGAAGGGGGCGGCGTGGTCGAAAACGTATTCCCCGGGGTCAAAGCACCCTGCGGAGTCGTTGGCATTGCGGAAAAAGGCATGATGAACGCCGTTTTGACCGTCAAATCCCAAGGGGGGCACGCCTCGGCACCCAAGCCCCATACTCCCGTGGGAATCTTATCCAAAGCCTGTTGTAAGTTGGAAGCAAATCCCTTCCCCATGCACGTAACGAAGCCTGCCGCCGAAATGTTTGACACCCTGGGACGGCATTCCACTTTTTTGTATAAAATCATTTTTGCCAATTTCGGAATCTTCAAAGGGGTTTTAGACCTTTTGGGACGGAGATCCGGAGGGGAGATCAACGCGCTGTTACGCACCACCGTTGCCTTCACCCAAATGGAAGGAAGCTCCGCCCCCAACGTGATTCCGCCCCAGGCAACGATGGTTGCGAATCTCCGGTTGAATCCTGCGGATACGGTGGAATCGGCAAAGGCACGGCTGGAAAAAATCATTGACGACCCGAACGTGACCGTCACCGTGGGCAGTCACATGAATCCCAGCCGAATCTCCCAAACCGGCTGCGACGCCTGGAAAAAGGTGGAAAAAGCCGTCGCCGAAACCTGGACCGGCTGTTTGGTGGCACCCTATCTGATGGTTCAATGCTCCGACAGCCGTCACTACGGAAGAATTTCCGATAAAGTCTACCGTTTCTCTGCCATGGACCTGACCGCCGAGGAACGTTCCACCATTCATGGGAATAACGAACGAATCCGGCTCGACGCCGTAAAACGGGCGGTGGAGTTTTATCTCCGCTTAATGGAACAATGTTAATACGATCTCCTTCCCGGTACGGAGATTTCTGTCAAAAAAACGTAACGATTTAAGAGTTTATCTACGAATTGATGCCGTCAGCAGTTGCTGACGGCATCTGTTTTATATTCTGAGGGTGTGCCACATGCCCAACAGTTCCCGGAAGGGGAACCATTCGGGCTTGATCAAAAAGGTCAAGGAAGCGGCGATGATGAGAAGCAGAAGAATGATAACGAGAATCTCCCACCAGACTGATTTTTTCTTCTTGGGTTGAGGTTCGGTTTTTTGTTCCGCTTCATCGCAGACCGGCTGGGGGACGGATTCCTCGTTCTTCGCCGGTTCGGGGTCCGGTTCGGGCGGGGGTGCGGCGTTGACCGGCTTCGGGCTGCGGATCACGTCTGCCAAGGGGATTCCGTAGACCTTCGCCAAGCGGTTCATCTGCTCCAGCGAGGGAGAGGTTTTCGCGCACTCCCATTCGCAGACCGTTTCCGGCGTTACTTCCATGGCGGACGCCAAATCTTCAATGGTCATGCGGTGTTCGCGTCTTAAAAGAAACAAGTTCCGTGCAAATTCAATGGGATTCATAGAAAATAACCTCTTTTTTAACCGACGGATTCGGATTTCACCGAAGATACGAAGGCGAAATATCCTTGCGTCGGACTGTTTTTCAACGTCGTTACGTACTGTTGTATTTCTTCGCCGGCGGTGTCTCCCTCCGGCTTGTCTTTGTAGTAAATGGAGATCTCGTCTCCCTTGACTTCGTAGGAAAGCATTTCGTATTGCCGGGTGTTTGCGGGAGAGGGAGCAAAGGTCTTCGTCGCGGCGTCGTAGACCCGGACTTTTTCAGGGAAAAATTCCGTATCGGGGTAATAGATTTCCACTTTCTTTAATACGTTTTCCAATTTCCGGGAGGCTTCCGATTCGTCTCCGTCCACCGACCGGTTCAATGCTTCCACCGAAGACCAGACCGAAGGGGAAGAAAGGGTCTTCGCATCGGTAAAAAGTCCGAAAGAGCAGGGGATATAGTGCTGAAATAAGTAATCTGCAAGAACGGATTGTTCGTCTTTCCGCAGTTGAGAGATCGGGATTTTCAAAACGTCCCTTACCGTTGTCTGATCGGAAGAAGGATCATCGGTTGCCGGGTCCGAAAGGGTGGTTTGATCCGTGTTTGTATCGGTCTCCGTTTTCCCGGACGACGGACCAGAGGACACGGTGGTTTTCTGATCGGAATTTCCCCATTCTACCGGCAGGAACGTACAGCCTGCAAAACTCAAGAGCAGCAGAATAGAAATCAAAAAACAAAAAATCCGACGCATAAATAACGTTCTCCTTCCGTAGTCTTGATTTTATTATACCTCATTTTTTTCTCTTTGTCAACGGAAAAATTTCGACAACATCGTATAAATTTATTTTTCGCGGGAAAACTGTTGACGAAAAGAGATCTCTTTTCGATTTTTAATCTACGGACGGAGGAATTTCAGTATGTCGTTTCTCGATAAACTTGCCATCCTTCTGGTTACCGTGGGGGCGTTAAACTGGGGGAGCATCGGGCT
>JAZNDV010000053.1:0-4042 GCA_045588285.1 Eubacteriales bacterium | reverse complement strand
CATTTCCAATATCCGCGACGCCATTCCCTTCCCCCGAACCGTCGGTACTGCCGAATTCTAATTCTACCCATTTGAAAGGAAAAGCCCTGTATGATTTCCAATTTTACCAAAGAAGAATGGTCTGCCGTCTACCGGGCGGCAAAAGATGAATACAACACCTATTGCACCGAGGATCTGAACCTGGATATGTCCCGCGGAAAACCCTCCTCCAGCCAGTTGGACGTGACCGAAGGACTTTTGGGCACGTTAAAAACCTGCAAAGATTGCTACGGTGAAGAGGGAGACTACCGCAACTACGGAATTCTCAACGGGATTCCCGAAGCAAAACGGCTGTTTGCCGAACTGTTTGAAGTGGATACTGAAAACGTAGTGGTAGGAGGGAACTCCAGCCTGAACATGATGTACGATACCATCGTCACCGCCATGCTCTTCGGCGTTCCCGGCTCGGTACGTCCCTGGTGCAGAGAAGACAAAGTCCGTTGGCTCTGCCCTGCCCCCGGCTATGACCGTCACTTTTCCATCTGCGAAAGTCTGGGCATTGAAATGATCCCCATTGAGATGAAAGAAGACGGTCCCGATATGGACAAAATCGAGGCGATCTGCGCGGAACACAACTGCGTCAAAGGAATATGGTGTGTTCCCAAATACAGCAATCCCGAAGGAAAAACCTACTCCGACGAGGTCGTTAAACGGTTGGCAAAGATGAAAGCCGCCCCCGATTTCCGTATTTACTGGGATAATGCTTACATCGTACACGATTTGACGGAAACCACCGACCCTCTGCTGAACGTCTTTGACGAATGTGTCAAGGCGGGGAATCCCAACCGGGCGCTGATGTTCACCTCCACGTCCAAGATCTCCTTCCCCGGGGCCGGAGTTGCCGCTATGGCAGCGTCGAAAGCGAATATCAAGGCACTGAACGCCGTTAAGACCTATCAGACCATCGGTCCGGATAAACTGAATCAATTGCGTCACGTCCGCTTTTTTAAGAATAAGCAAGGCATTATCGACCACATGAAACGTCATGCGGAGCATTTGCGTCCTCAATTTGATATCGCCCTCAAAGAGATGAACGAGCAGTTGGCTCCCGAAGGATATGCAACCTGGACCGTTCCCAACGGCGGATATTTCCTTTCCGTGGACTTGGTGGACGGCTGTGCGAAGCGGGTGGAAGAACTGATGAGCAAAGCGGGGGTTAAGATCACGCCTGCCGGAGCCTCCTTCCCCTATCATCACGATCCGAGAGATCGGAATCTGCGCATCGCACCCACCTATCCCCCGGCAGAAGAATTGAAAATCTGCATCAAACTGCTCTGCGTCTGCATTAAACTGGCAACGGCGGAACATTACTTAAAATAAAAAAATACGGATTGGAGCGAGATTCTCCAATCCGTGCATCTCTAAAATCTGCCCCGCGTCATACCGGAAGCGGGAACCCTTCCCTGCCGATAAGCAGATAGAACCTCTGTGATTTGTTCCGGCGTTTCGTCCGTAAACAAAAAGCGCTGAAACCCAAGACCTTCAATGGGTTTATCTGCAAGCCATAAGGGATCGGCGTTCCAAAGTTCGTTCCTGCACCCGAAGGAACAGGTCAAAAGGAACTCTTTCCCGATCCGGTCGGTCAGTCTCTCTTCTTTTCCGTGATGCTTTTTCAGGCAATTCCGGAAGATCATAAAGGGCAACCGTCCGTAGACGATCATTCCGGTGCGTGGGGTGGTCATATCCCTCAATTGGGCACCGTTCAATTCAAAGGACAAGGTCACGTCCTTGCATCCCCTTTTCAGAAGTTCGTCCCGGGTGACGGGATTGTAAACGTTCAATCCGAAATCTCCGTGGGGGGTAAGTCCGTGGGCAAAGCAAAAAGGCAAATGCCCCACGTTTCCGCACAAAGCGTCAAAAACTCCGGCTTCTTTCCAAGCTGAGACAAGACGTTCTGCCTGCTGTTTTTCGTCCGCCCGCAAGATTCGGGGCAAAACGAACCCGATCCGGTCAGAATATCGGGAAACGATCTTGGGGCATTCTTGAATCGCAGTCAAAGGCAACCACAAAAAATCCAGATCCACCTTCTGCGGAATCCGGTCAGGGTGCAGGAAAAATCCTTCCCGACGTCCCGAAAAGGGCTTGCACGGTTCGTAAGTAACGGGCAGTTCTTTCCATGAATGGGAAACCAGACACCTCATCTGCGTGAGCCGGTCGATCAGATCCCGGCGTAACGACTTGACGGCAGAGACAGGAACGAAGGAATTCTCCGGAAGGTCTGCAGCGAAGGAATTCAGATAATACGCCGTATTCCCCAAAGCACCGAAGGCGTCTTGTATTTCAGATTCTTCAGTGGCACGGCTCCGCGCTTCCGAAACCGGCAAAATCCCTTCCGCGGAATAAGAACCGCAACGTGCAGTACAGAGCAATCCGTCTTCCGTTGGGTGAATAGAGACGTCCAAACTCAGGCGGGGATATTCTTTGATTGGAAGATCCACCTTGTTGACGGTCTCACTCCGGGTTCCGAACATGGACGGGCCGATTTGATCGGTATAATAACCGTCGGTGAATCCGGAACGGCTGAAAACTCCCGCCAGATATTCCTCTTTTTCGGGAGTATACGCTTCTCCGCGTTTGGCGGCGGCATAAGCGCCGGTAATGGAAGCAACGTATTCAGGGGATTTCATTCGTCCTTCGATTTTCAAAGACGCGATACCCATTTTTTCCAATTCGTTATAGTATTTCAACAAACATAAATCTTTCAGACTCAGCCGGTACCCGTCCTGATAGGGCAGGCGGCAGGGCTGGGCACATTCCCCTCGGTTTCCGGATCGGTTTCCGATGAGCGAACTCATATAACATTGTCCGCTATAGCACATGCACAGTGCACCGTGCCCAAAAATTTCCAACTCCAAAGGAGAACGGAGCGCCATATATTCCAGTTCTTTGCGGGACACTTCCCGGGAAAGAACCACCCGGTCAAACCCCATTTGCTGAGCAAACAGAATTCCATCTAAATTATGGACGGTCAACTGTGTAGAAGCGTGCAGCATAAGATCCGGAATTTGTTGGAGAATCTGTCGCACAAGTCCCAAATCCTGCACGATGAGTGCGTCGGCGCCAGCTTCGTACAGTTCTGTTATCAGTTGTCTGGCGTCTTCTATCTCGCTGTCTTTCAGTATGGTGTTTACGGTCACATAAACGTTTGCATTATACTTGTGCGCATACTTGGCGAGCTTCTCTATGTCGCTTGTGCTGTTGCCGGCGGCGGCTCTCGCTCCGAATTTCTGCGCTCCGATGTATATGGCATCCGCGCCGTGGTTTATGGCTGCCATTCCGCATTCTATGTCCTTGGCTGGCGACAGGAGTTCTATCTTTCGCATGTTGTTTTATTTCAATCTTGTTTAGACGGTGTATGCACCGTCTAAATCGCATTATATCAATATTTTACGTCAGACGGAGCGTGCTCCGTCTCTACATTCTCACCCTATGTGTTTCGTTGTGTGAATGAAATTCATCAAATATAATCAAATCCTTCAAAAAATCCTTCTGTTTGATTTGTATTGGTTTGTTTGATTTCTCGCGAAGCGACTTTTCTTTTATGCCGGTCATTGAGTTTTCGGTCACAGAGCGAAGCCGAAGTGAGCGGCATTCCTATGAAAACGATTATGGTCGCATTGCTTCGGCTCCGCTCAGCAACCGACATTGCCAGTCACAGAACCAAGCCGAAGATTCAAGTGTCCTGCGGACAGAAATTCATCAAATACAATCAAATCCTTCCAAAAAACATTCTGTTTGATTTGTGTCAATTTGTTTGATTTCTCGCGAAGTGACTTATCTTTTATGCCGGTCATTGAGTTTTCGGTCACTGAGCGAAGCCGAAGTGAGCAGTGACAACAACCAAAACTCATGCTCAAAAACATGTGCGAAGGCGGCATGTGTTTAAGTTATTTTTGTTAATATTGTGGTTATGAAAAAATGGCGGAAGGAGTTCCGCTGACGAGATGGAAATATTATGTTGTGCGGCAGCTCATTTCTCTGAACAACAGGAACGTGAGAAATT
>JAZNDV010000052.1:0-7423 GCA_045588285.1 Eubacteriales bacterium | reverse complement strand
CGCCGATTTCGGCGGACCTTCAATTTGCCCGAACTCCGTCAATATGCAAAAAACGTGCGATTTCATAATCATAGGAAGATAGCGGACGGTCGATGGCGTCGTAAGTATGCGCACAAACGAGTAGGTCAGGCACAGTTTCGTTGATGACAGACGTATGGTAAAAATGCCCGTTTCCTTTTCCTAATTGAACGATATCACCGACCTGGGCATCTTTGCAAGAGATCTCGTGCGCGTATGGCCCCGCGGAACTGTTATTGACGAGAAATTGATACAAAAATTTTACCCCGCTCCACGCCGGAGCCCGATCGGAAAGCGTCCGGTAATACCACCCGAAAGTAGGTGTGTAATTCATCACGTTTGCTCCGGCAAAAATACACTGTGATGTGAAGTTTGTGCAATCTCCGCCAATGTGTTCAAAGTCATAATATCTTGGATTTCTCTCCAATGCCCAACGGCGGGCGTACTCTACGACCGCAGAGCGATTATAATATATTTCTTTCATTATTTTCCACTCCTTTATTAAAAAACTGAGACTTTTCTTTTATCGTTTCGTTTAATTAGTGAAAGGGTGAAACAGACTTTCAGAAAGGAGGAAATCAATGGATAACGGTGCAAGTAGCTACCGCCGTTTCCTGGAAGGCGATGACTCCGGCTTGGCGGAAATCGTAAAATCGTATCGCGACGGATTGATTTTGTATCTTAACGGTATTGTAAATAATTTATCGGTTGCGGAAGAACTGGCAGAAGAAACTCTTTTTAAGATTATAACGAAGAAACCGAGATTTAACGCGCAATACTCTTTTAAGACATGGCTTTATACCATCGGACGAAACGTGGCAATCGACTACATCAGACGGCATAAAAAACGGTCTGATAGATCTTATGAAACGCTGGAGAATTGTATTCAAGATGAATCAGATCTGATTCGGTTTTACGTTATCGAAGAACGCAAAAGAACCGTCCATAGAGCGTTAAAGAACTTACACTCCGATTATCGGCAGGTCCTTTGGCTTCTTTACTTTGAAAAATTGTCTAATTCCGAAGTTTCCGTCGTCATGAAGAAAAATCCGCGCCAAATGAAAAATCTTGTTTATCGCGCAAAAAACGCTTTGAAATCAGAACTTGAAAAGGAGGGTTTTTATGATGAAGAATTATGTTGAATTAACGAATGACCTTTTGGAACGCAGAGATAAATATCTCGAAGAACGCCAAAAAAAGAAAAACAGAAACGTTCGTATTGCAACGTTTCTTACCGGTTTTTGTTTTGTCTCCCTGCTTTGCTTCGGCATTTTGCTGAGCGGAAAAATGAACCCCGCCCCTTTGGATCAAACGGTTGGCGGTGTTTTATCTCCGGAAGTTGATGACACTTTTGACAATAAGAACGGTGAATCCTTGGTTAACACTACCAATAATAAAATCGTTATTAATATCCTTGACCAATCTCCCGTCTCGGCGGACGTACCGTTTTGGTTCCCGAAGGAGAACGGAATTGCATTGATGGTTAATGATTTTATTGAAATGACCCAAAAAGAAATGTTGTCCTACTACGGAATCAATTATATCCCAACGGTACCTGATGACTTAAGCTCACTTTATGAGAATCGGGAACACGGGATTTTCAAACGGAACGGCGGAGATGGGGAAGTATACTGGGATGCAGATATCGTAAATTTCAGCAATGGGGATGAAACAAGAAGCGTGCACCTTCAAGTAAATAAAGGCTATCGTGTGTTCGTTGACTGGTTTCAACTCAAAGGAACGGAACAGAAATCATGTGTTAACAATGTAGAAGTTTTGATCGGATTTGCAGCGGACGGATCGTATTATGCAGAATTTATGTACAAAAACGTTGGCTTTTTGATGTTCTCATACGGCTTGACGGAACAAGAATTTGTCGCGGTGATTTCATCTATTATCAACTGATTAAAAACAAAAAAAGACGGAACCTTTCGTGAGAACAAGTTTCCCGAATCTCAAAAAGCATGCCCATTCAGATGAAAGAATTCGGGACTGGCAATAATGGCAAGCCCGAATGAAAGACAATGCAAATAGCACCGTGAGCACGGAATCAAAAGAAGAAATGAATCTTAGTGATAAAAACTAAGGGATACCCAAAATCACAAAGCCACAGGCGGGAAACCGTCTGTGGCTTTGCATATGTAGATTCAAAAATAAACGATAAAGGCGAATCCATCTCCCAGAGGAAATGGGTTCGCCTTAAACTTGTTTGGTGGAGGCGACGGGAGTTGAACCCGTGTCCGAAGATCCGTTGCTAAGATGTACTACGAGCGTAGTCGGTTGTTTTGATTCGCCGGTTGGGAACAAGAGACAAATCCGTTACCGGTATAGCCGAAATTGTTCATTAAATGACTCTCGACACCGTCAAGTAACGTTCACTGCTCGTCGACGCTCCGTTCCCGGCCGCAGTCCTCCGGGAGGGAACGGCTGCCTAATTAGGCAGCGACCAATTCGTTAGAATTAGCGTTTAATTTTAAGGTTGCAAGTTTAAGTGATTTGCGCACTGCTCGCACATCAGAGTTTCAAATCCCCGTCGAAATCCGGTACGCCCCCGAATTATTAAGATTATTATAACACATTTTTACGAAAAAATCAAGAGTTCTTTATGAAAGGGTGAGACAGTAGTTTATGTATATTCCGTAATATTTTATTTCTTTCGGAATACAATTTTCTTACTCAATACATAGTTCAAAATAATGACAATAATGCTGACTATGATTTTTGCAAGAAAACCTTCAATACCGAATAGGTCGTAATCAAGCCCGATATAAAACAGTACCGTAGGTAAAACGATTTCAAGAATTCCCGAAAAAATTCGTGCGCCTAAAAATGTTCCCGCTTCTTTCACCGTTTCTTTTGTTTGCCAATTTTTACTTTCAAATACGAATAATTTGTTCGTTATGAAGGCAAATACTACTGCGCCGAACCATGCAAGGGCGTTGCTTGCCGTGATTCCCAATTTCGGCACCAATATAGTATATATTGCTATGTTTAGCAACGATGTCAATACTCCGTACGTAAAGTACAGGATTACCCGCCGGTATTTTTGGTACAACTTTCTCATATCGTTCCTTTCTACAGTTACAATACGATGATGATTGTATTATATCACAGAAAGTATTTTTTTTCAAGAGGGGAGAAGAGATGTTTGAAAAAATTCGTTAATTCTCTAGTAATCGTGGTAATTTTTGTCTGAAATTTGAATTTTTTCGCACAATTGTATATTAAGGGGTTGAGTTAACAAAAAAGACAAAGAATTATGCTATATTACAATAAGTAAAATTGTACGCCTTTGTGTTGTAGTATTCATTTACAATGCTTACGAACGTCTGTATTTTTCAAGGATTTTCGGCGATCTGCCGGAAAAAGCTTAAGGAGCGAGCGAACCAATGGAAAAGTTTGAGCAAAACGACAGAGAGTATTATTCGATCGATTTGTTGCACGTTGCAAGGTCTCTATTGCGGAGATTGTGGTTGATCGTTGCTGTGGGGGTATTGACAGGAGCCGCGGGATTTTTCTATTCCAACTACGCAATTGATCCTTCCTATTCGTCTCATGTTAAGTTGTACGTGAACAACAGTTCTTTCTCGTTGGGGAATTCCAGCTTTAGCATCAGTCCTTCGGATTTGACGGCATCGCAAAGTTTAATTAAGACCTACGGTGAAATTCTGAATACCCGTACTACGTTGGAGCGCATTATCCAAAAGTCAGGTGTTGACTACTCTTGGAAGCAGTTATCTAAGATGATCGATTGCACTCCGTCCAACGGAACGGAAATCATGCTTGTAACTGTGACTTGCGGCGATCCTTATAAGGCGAGTAAGATTGCAAATACCATTGCAGAAGTCCTTCCCGCCCGCATTTCCGAAATTATCGACGGAGCTACAATGGAAGTTGTGGATTCTGCCATTCCGGAATTAGACAAGGTTTCCCCCAGCATTGCCAAATATACTGCTGTCGGTATGCTGCTTGGCGTTTTATTGACTGTCATTATTCTCGTTGTTGTCACCCTTTTGGACGATACGATTCATAATGAGGAGTACGTTCTGCAGAATTACGGTTTCCCGATACTTGGACGTGTTCCTGATCTCTTAAGCTCCGGCGGGAAATCAAGTTACTACTATACACGCAAGAGCGAAGATGTGCAGAAATAACGAAGGGATAGGTGACGATTATGGCAATATTGAGTAAAAAGCGCAGACGTAAGCAGTTTTCCTTTTCCACGAACGTCAATCGGAGAACTCTGCATAAGAATTTGGAATTTACCGCTACGGAACAATATAAACTGATTCGTGCGAATCTGGATTTCACGCTTCCTGCAGATGAAAAATGCCCTATTATCGGCGTTACCAGTTCCATGCGGGGCGAAGGGAAGAGCACCACTGCTATTAATTTATCCTATGTTTTGGCGGAAAAGGGAAGTAAGGTTCTCCTGATCGACGGCGATCTTCGAATTCCTTCCATTGCGCGGAATATGCATATCGAAAGTACACCGGGACTTACTGATCTTCTAATGGGGAAAGGTGCTTCTATTTCTGAGTTTCAATCTGATATGTTGAAAAATTGGTACATTCTTCCTTCCGGGAAGATACCGCCCAATCCTTCGGAACTGCTTGGTTCTCGCAGAATGGAGACCGTGTTAAATGAATTGAGAGAGGCGTTTGATTACATTATCATCGATCTTCCGCCCGTTAATATTGTTTCTGATGCTCTTTCCATTTCGAATTTTACTACCGGAATGCTCATCGTGATCCGTGAAAATTATACGGAGAAAAAGGAATTGGAACGGTGCTTCCGGCAATTAGAACTTTCCAATGTAAACGTTCTTGGCTGTATTATGAATGGAACGAAATTTGGTAACGGTTCTTACGGAAAGTACAAATACAGAAAGAATAAGTACTACCGTTATTCCCAACATTATCAAAGTTATTCAAAATGAGTTCCTACGTGATTGACTGGCACGCTCATGTGTTGCCGTGTGTTGATGATGGAAGCCAAAGTGTTGCGGAAAGTGTTGCATTGTTGGAAGCTCTTCGCGGGCAGGGGGTTGATATCGTCGTTGCAACGCCTCACTATGATGCAAACCGTGAACCAATGGAGTCTTTTTTTCAAAGACGCAAGGAATCAATGCAAATTCTTTCCGAAGCGCTTCGTCCGGGTTTTTCAAAGATTATGCTGGGAGCAGAGGTTCTGTATTACCCCGGAATCAGCCGGTTGGAAGACATCGAGAAATTAAAAATCAAAGGGACCAGGCTGCTTCTCCTCGAAATGCCACAGTCAAAATGGTCGGAATATACCGTCCGGGAATTGGTGGAGCTTTCCTGTTGCGGAGACATCATCCCCGTGCTTGCACATATTGAGCGTTGTCTCGAATTTCAAAGCGACGAAATTTGGACGAGATTATGTGAGAGCGGTATTTTGATGCAGGTAAACGCCACCTTCTTTACAAAGTTTTATACAAAAAGCAAAGCGCTTCGCCTGCTGAAAGATGGAAGGATCCATCTTGTGGGATCGGATTGTCACAACATGACAAGTCGTCCTCCGATGCTTGAAAAAGCGTTTGAACGTATTTCAAGAAAATTCGGCACCGATTTTATCTGTCAAATAAACGAGTTTGGAACTTCCATGCTTGTTCAAAAATAATAAATTCTTCTGGTTGAAGGAGGATCCCAAAATGAAAAAAGCATTGGCAATCATGTTGATGATGCTGTTAACCTTTAATTTGAGCGTTATGGCTTTCGCTAAACCCGGCGGATTTGTCTCCAGCCCTTCGGGAAATCGTGCTCCCACCGTAGAGTCGTTCAAGCCCGGCAACGCAGACTGTGATGGTCAACTGGTCGTTACTCCCTATGCAGAACGAGACACACTCCCGGAAGATCTTCGTACTTTGCTTGAAAATGCATATAAAGATATTGCTAATTCCACCGATTTGACGAAACTGCACGCCGATCTTGCAAAACTTGCCGCAGATAAGAATATCGGGGCAGGGAAACTTGCTGCAAGCGATCTTTTTAATATCAGTGTTTCCGGCTGTACTGCCCATGATGGGCATTATGATTTTGAAATCGTTTTGTCTGCGGAAACCTTGAATAAGTTCGTGGCACTGTTGCAGCTAAATAGTGAAGGGAAATGGGAACTGGTCCGTGGAGCCTCGGTTATTAACAACGGCAAAAGCTTGAAATTTTCCGTAAAATCAATGTCTCCTCTTGCGATCGTGGTCAATACGGATACTTCCGTTCCGAATCCTCCTCCCACCAGCGATAACTGGACGATCTACGTTTATAGTACCGTCGCCGTCGTCTCTGCGGTTACTTTGGCTGTGATTTGGTTCTTTTGGAGAAAGTCCAAAAATTAAAACAACGGATAACCTTTGAATGATTACAACAGGAGGCGCAAAATGAAAAGAAGTCACCGATATCTGAAATATATTATCGTGGTTCTCTTGCTTTGTTTTCTGGCAGCTGCCGCCTTGCTGTTTTTGAAGCTGTGGGATCGGGGACAGGGAAGATTTCCTGGTTCCGATCTCCCGGAAGATGTTTTTGTCTACAACGGAACGGAATACGTTCCCAAAGAAAATATTAGCACCTTTTTGATCCTGGGCCTTGACAAGTATGAACGGGATGAATCGGTTCTCGATTCCTATAACAACGATAAGCAAGCGGATTTTTTAATGCTGTTCGTTTTCGATAACGATGCCAGGACCTTTTCTGCAATTCATGTTAACCGTGATACAATGGCAAACGTCAACGTTTTGGGGGTTGCCGGAAATCAAATTGACACGGTCCGAAAGCAAATTGCTTTGGCTCATACCTATGGTAACGGAAAAGACGTCAGCTGCCGAAATACGGCAGACGCGGTCTCCGACCTTCTGTTAAACGTAAAAGTAGAACATTATATATCTCTTACTATGGACTCTGTTCCGGTGTTTAACGATTTGGTAGGGGGCGTTGAGGTCACGGTTCTTGAGGACTTTACCGGAATCGACGATTCCCTCGTGAAAGGTGAGAGGGTTACCTTGATGGGGGAACAAGCCTTGAATTACGTACGTACGCGGTACGGTCTTGAAGACAGTACGAACAGTACCCGTATGGAACGCCAACGGCAGTATATCAACGCTTTCTATAACAAGTTTTTGCAATGTGTTGCTGCGGATGAGGAATTTATTATTAATGCATCGCTAAAAATGTCGGATTATCTTGTTTCCGATCGTTCCGTTACGCAACTGCAGTATCTCGTTAAAAAATTTGAGGAATACCGGTTTTCCGGGATTCGTACGATCGAAGGCGAATCTAAAATGGGGGAGAAGTTTATTGAATTTTACCCCAATGAAACAAGTGTAAAGAGAATTATCTCCGAATTATTTTATAAACCGAAGGATTAATTCTCGTAAAATCTAAGGTAAATT
>JAZNDV010000051.1:0-2479 GCA_045588285.1 Eubacteriales bacterium | reverse complement strand
CGGTAAACGGACAGCAGATTCCCTATTTGATCTTCGGAGAAGGTCCCATTAAAGTAGGCTATAACGCTTCCCATCACGCAAACGAATGGATCACGACTCCGGTATTGATGAAATTCACCGAACAAATGTGCCGTGCCTATTCTTTGGGCATCTCCTTGGGAGGAAGCGACGTCCGTCAACTGTGGCGGCGAACCACCTTCGTCATCGTCCCCATGGTGAACCCCGACGGCGTGGACTTGGTGACGGGAGAATACGCCCCCGGATCGAGGGAATACAACGCCGCCCAAGCCTTGAATACGGATCTGCCCTTCCCCGACGGTTGGAAAGCCAACATTGCGGGAACGGATCTGAATCTGAACTATCCCGCCGGTTGGGAAGAGGCAAAGCGCATCAAATACGAGCAGGGATTTACCCGCCCCGGACCTCGGGATTTCGTGGGAACGGCACCCTTTTCCGCGCCGGAATCAAGAGCCATGGGACAATTTACGGAACAGCAGAATTTCCGTCTGATCCTTGCCTACCACACCCAGGGGGAAATTATCTTTTGGAAATATCTCAACTATCTGCCGGAAAATTCATTACAGATTGCCCGGCAATTCTCGGAGGTCAGCGGTTACACGGTGGAAGAAACGCCCTATTCTTCCGGCTTTGCAGGATATAAAGATTGGTTTATTCAAACTTGGAACCGTCCCGGATATACCATCGAATGCGGCAAAGGTGTTAACCCCTTACCCATCAGCCAATTCAACGAAATTTACCGGGACAATTTGGGGATTCTTCTATTGGGAGGAGAATTGGCAGAGTAAGAAAAGCCGATCTCGACGGATTCGATTCGTCAATAAGGAAAGATTCTATTTTCTGCCGTTCACGTTTCATTCGCAAAAAGAGGGACTGTTTCTCAGTCCCTCTTCATTTTTTATTGTTTTGCTGCAACGGTAGATCCGTTTCCGTTTTTCAACGCCGTCACGACTTGGACAAAGCGAATGGCGTAACGGACCAGCGCAAAGACCATCAGCCCGGTACTGATCAAGACCGGAGCCACCACAAACCATGCGCCGGAGGGTTCGGGGGCAAAGAGCACCAAATATGCCATTACTGCGTAGAAAAAGGCAGTAGAGAGTTTCCCAAACCATTCGGAAGAACGCATGGACTTCATTTTGCGGTACAACAGAAGTCCGCCGATTCCCTGAAAACTTTCTTTCACAATAATAACGGTAAACAAGATCCACATAACCGGATAGCGGATCAACAAGCACCCGGAGACTACCGCCTGGGTCAGTTTATCTGCCAGAGGGTCGAGGATCTTCCCCAATTCCGTTTCCATGTGGCATTTGCGGGCAATGATCCCATCCACCACGTCGGTGGCGGCAGAAAGAAGTACCACGCACGCCGCGGCAACGTCTTGTTTCATGCAAAACAAAACGGCAAATACAGGCAACAACAAAATGCGCACGTAACACAGAATATTGGGGATCGAAAAAATCTTCTTACGTTTTTCCGCAAGCACTTTCTGGACACTCCTTGCATTAATAATGGTATTCTGATACATTATACCCATATACTAAACTATATACCCATTTTGGGGGGAAAGTCAATAGAATTTTCAAATAATTTACAAAACTTTCCTATTTCTGCGGAATTCGACAAAGAAAAACCGAAAACGGAGGGATTTTCCCCCTCCGTCTCGCTGTCTTCAGTCCTTCATACCGAATATCGCCTTCAGCAATCCCCGAAGGAACCGGGGCGACTTCATGGTTACGATCTTCATGCAATACCCACCCTCCCCTGCAAGATTCAATCCATTTTATGCAGAGAGAAGCAAAAAGGTCAATCAAGCGACGATTTCACGTCAAGGATTCCGTCCTGCGGTTGAGAGAACAAAAAAACAAAAAAAATATGAATCCCCCTTGCAAAAAAGAGGGATTCGTGTTATAATGTAGGTGTCTTTCAATTTTCGACGCTTTCCGCAGGACGGCAGAAGGAGAAGTTTTTCCGCAAAATCGGAAGCAACGCCGCAAGGCCGCCGGCAAGAACCACGGTGATGACCGTTTCGGGAAGCATATACGTCATATTATAGAACAACGCCCACTCCAACGCCGTATAACCTTCTTCCGCCCACATTCCGAAGAACGCCCAGCCGGAAAGAAAATGGAAAACGTACCGAAGGATACAAACGAAAACCGTCCCGGCAATTGCCCGAACCGAATCGTTTCCTTTGAAAATACCGGCAAACCCGATGACGGTGTATGCCAAAATATAATCCAAAAGAATACTGCAGAGCATGACCCAGGGAGACAATCCCCAAGTGCCCATACCTTCCATAAAGCCCATCATCAACTGCAACAGGGCGTTCACGAAAGCACAGCCAACGCCCCATTTCGTACCAAACAACAGGGCGACCAAGATCACGGGGACCATCGCCCCAATGGTGACCGACCCGCCTTGAGGCCAGAATTTGAAGGGTGCCCAAAGGCTCAAC
>JAZNDV010000050.1:0-5431 GCA_045588285.1 Eubacteriales bacterium | reverse complement strand
CGCTGCCGCCATCGGAATCGGTCTTCAGGCATTCTGTATCCCCGGCTCCGTTGCAGAAAACCGCAAGGTCGGTCTGGGTCACGGAAATCTGGCTTCCATGCTTCTGTCCGAAGACACCGACTGCTTCTGCTTCCTGGCCGGCCACGAATCCTTCGCCGCCGCGGAAGGTGCAATTAAAATTGCTCTGAACGCCAACAAGGTCCGCGTAAAGCCCCTCCGGGTTATCCTGAACGGTTTGGGCAAAGACGCTGCCTTCATCATCTCCCGGATCAACGGCTTCACTTACGTTCAGACCAAGTTTGATCCCGCCACCGAAACCGTCAGCATCGTAAAGGAAACTCCTTACTCTGACGGAGACCGGGCTAAGGTTCGTTGCTACGGTGCGGATAACGTACCCGAAGGCGTTGCCATCATGAGATTGGAAAACGTCGGCGTTTCCATCACCGGAAACTCCACCAACCCCACCCGCTTCCAGCACCCCGTCGCCGGCACCTACAAGAAATGGTGCAACGAAAACGGCGTGAAATACTTCTCCGTAGCTTCCGGCGGTGGTACCGGACGCACCCTGCACCCCGATAACATGGCGGCAGGTCCCGCTTCTTACGGCATGCCCGACACCATGGGTCGTATGCACTCCGACGCTCAGTTCGCCGGTTCTTCTTCCGTTCCCGCCCACGTAGAAATGATGGGTCTCATCGGCGCCGGTAACAACCCCATGGTCGGTATGACCGTGGCTGTCGCCGTGGCCGTGGAAGAAGCGCAGAAGTAATCCGCCTTCCCAAGCCCTTCGGGGATTCGTGAAGCGCGTACGCTTACCTCTGAAAGATCAATAAAAATATTGGACACGTCATCTTAGAGTTTTCAAGATGACGTGTCCGTTTTTTAACGATCTAACGTATTAAAAGTGGAATCCTTCCAGGGTAACGAATTCTTTGTTTTTCAAATCGCTGTGGCAGAAGCCGGCTTCCAGCTCTGCCTTCATGAGATACCCGAGAGAACTCCAGCCCCAGAAGGGAGATAACCCCTGTCCTGCTCCGGTCTCTCCGTTGTAGTACTCCCGCAGATCAACTTCACTTGCTACCAATTCAAAGGTCTTATCCGCTAATTCCTTTGCAATATCAAGGTATCCATATCGAATAAGGCCGCGGAAAACCATATAGTTCGTGGGAATCCAAGTAGATCCCATCCAGGAAGACTCATTTCCCTTCTTTTCCTGACGGTAATCCGGCTCCGACTTAGACCAAGTTGCAACAGGATATTTTACCCAAAATTCTTCCGGATTCAGCAAATGTTCTTTGATGATGCGCTCCGCTCTTTCCGGCGTAGCGGCACCTACCCAAAGAGGAATAAATCCTGCGACAGTTTTAACTTTATTCAGTTTGCCTGTTTTTTCGCTTCGATCGTAGTAGAATCCGTCTTCCTCGTCCCAGAACACCTCGTTGATTTTCGCTTTTAACTCTTCTGCGTGAGCCAAAAATTCAGCGGCATCTTCATCCTTATGTATTTCCGTAGCGATCTCCGCCATGGCTTCAAACTCACGAACCAAATAGCAGTTCAGGTCTACGCCTTCGTATTCCCTTACGTCATGATGTCCCAAGCGGCGCGCCTGATTATCCATACCGCTGTGATCCGAACCGTCCCAATAGCAAAGACCGTTTCCATCATTATCATAGGTAAACCAATGCTGCAGGTATTTTTTGAGCCGAGGATAATACCGTTCTCCTGCCAACCAGCGAAAATCCTGAAGTTGGCGGGAACCTAACAACGCCGTCTGCGCTAAGAAGGGTTTGAAGTGATGGGTTTTACGAATCTGTACTGCGGCACGGGAAACGTAACCGTTCTCTTCCTGCTTATCCAAAAAGGTTTCGACGTTGTTCCGGCAATATTTTGCCACGCCTACGTGAGAAAGAAACAACGTTTCAAAATAGAGATCCCAGTCGTACAACTCGTGAATAGCGTAACCGGTTACACATTCTCTGCGATTGATGTAAACGATCCCTTTGTTTTTGATGTTGTCCAAAATATCCTGGATCTTAAAAACGACTGCCTCTTTCATGTCTCTGCCCAGGAAATCAGGAACGGTGTGATTTTGAATTTTCATGGTGATATCTTCCTTTTCAGTGAATTTATTTGTGTATATTAAGCATTTCCGTAATGGAAACCTTATGGATTCGTTTGAACGTCCTGCTGAAATTTTGCACACAACTGTATCCCAACAGTTTTGCTACCTCCGTAGCATGCTTGCCTTCCCCTAACAACCGTCGTGCTTCCTGCATTTTCAGTTGATCCAAAAAGCTCTTAAAACTCTTTCCCACGACCCGCTTAAATTTTAAGCAAAAATATTTTTTCGTATATCCCACGTGTTCCGCAACGCCGTCGGCAGTTGCATTCGGGATTCCGATCTCATCGATAAAAGCACAGATTTTTTCCAAATCAAAGCCGCCGTTCTGACTTCCTTGGGAGATGGACGGCAAAACCGGAATACTGTCATTGAAATAAGACAACAGCATCTGTACCGCCCCTTGAATAAGATTCTCAGAAAACGGCTCCGGTGCTTGCTCGTTACGATATAATTCATTGCATAAAAACGCAACCTGCGACGAAAACCGATCGCCCTTCCGAATCAAACGAATACTGTAGTGATCCCGGAACATTAAATGAAAGCTCTTTTCACCGCCGTGTTTTGCCCGTATCGCATCGGGAATACGGAATTGAATGATCAGAGCAGAGGCCTTTTGTAAATTATCTCCAATATCGTGGGCACAACCCGGGGGAATAAAAAGGGAGTCCCCTTGGGAAAGTGAAATTTTTTCAAGATCGCTGTCGTTGATAACGTAGATCTGTCCTTCCAACAAATGAATAATCTCAAATTCGTTGTGCCAATGAATGGAGACGGAGCTGTTCTCTTCCCGGTTCGCAACCTTTATCATGGCAAAACGATTGCTCGTAAGCTCGTCTCTTTTCTTGATTCTTGACATAACTCCAATCCCTCTCTTCTAAAATTCGAGATCAAACCATCGATTATATCAGACAGATTCAGTATACACTATATTCACACAAAAAGCAATAGCCTAAGCATTTTTGACACCATAAGAATGCAAAATCGTACCGTTTTGTTAACATTTTAATATAATTCACCCCATTTGCCCACGGCTTCTCTTTCCAACCTTCACTTAGCCCCTGCCTTTCGGCGGCGATACGGGGAAAAAGGGAATGGAATCCGAGGTTCTCGAAAATTTAAGCTCCCCACACAAGGTGAGGAGCTGTCAGTCGTTTCTTTTATTTACAGAAATTCTCAATATAATTGTCCAATGCGCCGGCGATGACCTTGACGGCGTCTTCTCTTCCGTGAACCTCACCGGCAACGGTCTCTTTGTCTTCCAAAGCTTTATAAACCTTGAAAAAGTGACGCATTTCATCAAAAATGTGGGCGGGCAATTCGGAAATATCCCGATATTGGTTATAGGTGGGATCGGCAAAGGGAATGGCGATGATCTTCTCGTCGTTTCTTCCGTCGTCCAACATAGAAATATAACCGATAGGATAACACCGGGCTAACGTCAACGGCTCCAACGCCTCGGAACAGATGATCAACACGTCCAAAGGATCTCCGTCGTCCCCGAAGGAACGGGGAATGAAGCCGTAATTGGCAGGATAGTGGGTTGCAGTATAAAGAATCCGATCCAGCATGATCAAGCCGGTCTCTTTATCCAGTTCGTACTTTTTCTTACTGCCCTTGGAAATTTCCACCACCGCCACGAAATCCTCGGGGGTGATCCGCTTGGGGTCAATATCGTGCCAAATGTTTTTCATAAGCCTGTCCTTTCTTCGTTTTAAGAAAGAACCGGAAGGCACAGCGTCTTCCGGTTCGATGTTGAATTCAAATTACTTCTGGCTGCGGAAGCAGTCGCTACAGTAGACCGGACGGTCTTCGCGGGGTTCAAAGGGAACCTTGCATTCTTTCCCGCAAGCGGCACAAACGGCGTCATACATCTGACGTTCGGTATTTTCGCCGCGAGCGTTTTTGCGAGCCTGACGGCAGGATTTGCAACGCTGGGGTTCATTGGTGAAGCCCTTTTCGGCATAAAATTCCTGCTCACCGGCAGTGAAAGTGAATTCCTGTCCGCAATCTTTGCAGACTAAAGTCTTGTCTTCGTACATTGGGAGTAACCTCTTTTCCATATTCCGCAACGGCAATCCGTCGCCACTGGGTTCATTATATCCGATTTTTACAGAAATGTCAATACTTTCCACATTTTTGAAACATTTGAAAAATCATTTTCGTGCGATTGACCCGAAGAGATTCATGATTTTAAGGGATTTTTGGGCATTTTCACAAGAGAGTCACATCGAACCAAAGACACGATTCATAAAATCATTCGTCTTCTCCCCTGACGGGCGGTTAAACCTGCCGAGGTGATATAATCGTTCCGGTGCCGCAGGGGTAATCAGATTGACCTTTTCGGTACAGGTAAGGGCGGCAGAAAAACCCAAGGATTGCAGGACGAAGACCGCTTCTTCGCTGACCGCCCCGTAAGGGTAGGCAAAAACCGTGGGGGTCACGCCGGATTTTTCGGTCAGAGCCGATTGCAATTTACTCAAATCAGTGGACAACGTGGCGGAGTAAGCGGCAACCGACTCACTCTCTAACTTCATGCACCCTTTCCGTTCCCCCACCGAATGCATATCGTAGGTGTGATTGGCGATTTCGATCAACCCCGTATCCGCAAGGTCGGAAATGTCTTTCCACGTCAAATAAGCATACGAAGGATTCGGGTCCGGATGTTGGGTAGAATCTTCACAAAAAGCCCCAACCACCGAAATGACCGCCCTCATTCCATATTTCTCTAAAATCGGCAAAACGTAAGTGCGGTTGTTGAGAAATCCGTCGTCCAAGGTAATAATCACCGGCTTGTCGGGAAGAGCGGTTTTGTGCAATACGTAATGCACCAGATCCGAAACGAACACCGCCGTATAACCGTGTTCTGACAACCACCGCATATCTTCCTCGAACACCTCGGGAGAAAGTATATATTGGGATTGCACCTTGTTGTTATATCCGACGCTGTGATACATCAAAATGGGAACGGCAACTCCCTGAGTGGCGGTGCAGGCAACGTGAACGCAACAGGCTGACACCAACAACGCCGTCAGAATCGCCATTCCGATCACCGCTAAAATTCCCTTTCTGCCGCACACCATCAGTCGCATTCCGTCTCCCCCTTTCCCTCTTTCATCATACGCGGCGGGGAGAGAAATAATGTATAAGAGGACGGTGTTCTTTCTTTTTTCGGGAGAAAAAAGAAAGAACCGAAGAAAAAAGCCAAATTCGGCACAATTCTTGTGCCGAGGAAAGATTAAAATACTTCTCAACGTGAGGATTCACGCCGGATTCCGCTTTTCTTCTTTTTGGTTCTTTTTCTTCTTTTCG
>JAZNDV010000049.1:0-3384 GCA_045588285.1 Eubacteriales bacterium | reverse complement strand
TACTTCTTCCAGTGGAGCGACGGTTTTTATCGAACCCATGGCTGTGGTCAACGCGAACAACGAAATTGCCGTTCTCGTGGCGGAAGAACGCCGGGAAATTGACAAAATTCTTATGAATTTTTCTCAGCAAGTGGGAGAACGGGCAGATTGGCTTGTGAGCGATTTCAAAACCGTCTGCTTTTTTGATTTTTGTTTTGCAAAAGCGCGCTACGCTACGGAAACTTCCGCATTCAAACCCAATCTGACCGAAGACGGCAGTACCGCTCTTACCGCTGCCCGTCACCCTCTGATCTCAAAGGATAAAGTGGTTCCCATCGACGTTTCTATCGGACAAGACTATTCCGTTCTGATCGTTACCGGTCCGAATACCGGTGGAAAAACCGTTTCTTTGAAGACCTTGGGACTGGCTTGTTTGATGGCAAAATCCGGACTGTTTATTTGTGCCAAGGAAGGATCTCCCGTGGCATTTTACGATCGGATTTTCGCCGATATCGGAGACGAGCAGAGTATTGAACAGTCTCTTTCAACCTTTTCCGCCCACATGACCCATATTATTTCGATTTTGGGACAGGTTACCGACCGTTCACTGGTTCTTTTAGATGAATTGGGCAGTGGTACCGATCCCTCGGAAGGGGCGGCCCTTGCCATGTCCATCATTGAATCCATTCAATCTATGGGTGCGAAGGTTATGTGTACCACCCACTACGCGGAATTAAAGCTTTACGCGCTGCAGACCCCTGACGTAGAAAACGCATCCTGTGAATTTGACGTCTCCACTCTGCGTCCAACCTATCGGCTGATTACCGGAATTCCCGGGAAATCCAACGCCTTTGCCATCGTTCAGAAATTGGGAATGGACGATCTTGTCATTGAGGGGGCGAAATACCATCTTGATCACGAGACCGTCAAATTAGAAAGCGTTCTTGCTGATTTGGAAACCACCCGAAAAACCTTGGAATATGACAAGAAGCAGGCGGAGGAATTGCGTTTTGAGGCACAATGTGCTCTAAACCGCGCAAAAGCCGAACGGGAAGAATTAGAAGAAAAAGCACAAGCCCATTTGGAAGCCGCCAAACGGAAAGCAGCTGAGATCGTCGACCAAGCGCGTCGGGACACCGACCGTCTCCTTGATGAGATCGATGAATTACGCAAAGAAAAAGATCGGGCGGACTTCCGGGAAAAGGTGGGTGCTGTTAAAAAATCCACCGCAGAAACTTTGGATCAGATGGAATCCGCCGTCTCTCCCAAAAAGGAGAAAAAGCCCTTACCCCGCCCCTTGCGGGAAGGGGACACGGTCAAGATTCTCTCCCTCGGAAAAACCGGAACGGTACTCGCCCTTCCGGACAATAAAAAACAGGTTTCGGTACAGATCGGCATTATTAAAACCAAAATCAAATTGGACGATCTGGAATTGGTGGATCAAAAAGCAAAGATTCCCCAACAATCACAAGGGAAGTCTGTTTATTCTCTTGGAAGAGATACCAGAGACGCCACCAACGAGATCGACATTCGCGGCATGAATATTTTGGAAGCCGAACCGGTTGTGGAAGGATTTCTTGACCGTTGCCGCATGTCCGGACTTACTACCGTCAGTATTATTCATGGCAAGGGGACCGGTGCGCTTCGTCAGGGGGTTCACGCCATGCTGCGAAAGGATCATACCGTGGAATCCTTCCGCCTCGGCGTTTACGGTGAAGGGGAGACCGGTGTTACCATCGTCACCTTAAAACAACGATGAAGCACGCTTCTTTTACCGCTGCCGCGGCTTTGTGCGGCGGAGCGATATTCTTTTGGTTTTTTCCGAATGTTTTCCTGCCGGCATTGTTGATCATACTTTTGTTTACTTCGATTTCTTGGGTCTTCTTTCTTGTATATCGCAGTATTTGGCTGAGGGACATTTTCTTTTTCCTTTGCTGCCTTTTGATATCAACGTTGCTTTTGTGGTTTCCGGTGACAAATTACTATAATACTGCAGAAACTTATGATGGGAAGACCGTTGCTGCTTCGGTTATCCTAACGGAAGATCCGGTACTTACTTCCGGCGGTAGTTATCTTTACGTTGCCCGCCCGGAAAAAGAACCGTTCTCCCAAAAGATTGTCTTCTTTAGCTCTATGCATTACGGTAACGCCGGAGATTCTCTCAGGGCGACCTTTACTTTCTCCAAACCCCGGGACGAGTATGCCTTTGAGAATCTTTCGGAAGGGATCGTGTTGAGTGCTTATCTCGAAACTTCCCCGGAGAACGTTGAAGTTATCGAAGGGAAACGTACCTTTTATACATTATCCGGAAAGGTGCGCCGCTTTGTTTCCACAACGTTTCTTCGCTATATCGGCGGGGACGAAAGCGGTTTTATGACAGCGGTTTTGACCGGAAACAAACAGGCGTTGGCGGCTGATGATTATTCAGCCCTTCGTCAAACGGGAATGTTACATATGGTTGCCGTTTCCGGACTCCACGTTTCAGTCTTCGTTTCTTTCGTCCTCTTCTTCCTTAAGAAGATGCGGAATCTCAGACTTCGGTTGATTCTCTCGGTATTGTCTCTCGGAATCGTTCTTTTGTTTTCCGGGTTTACTCCGTCAGTTTGCCGTGCGGTGATCATGAATCTGGTCGTTTTTGGCGGGGAATGGTTTGCCGCCCAGACCGATTCCTTGAACCGGTTGGGGATATCCGCATTGCTGATTCTTCTTGCGGCTCCGTATTCGGCGTTGTCTTTGTCTTTTCAACTCTCTTTTTCCGCTACGTTAGGAATTTTACTGCTTTCCAAACCCTTTACCCAAGCTGTCATTCAATGGCTGTTCGTCCGGTGTCACGTTATTTGCGGAAACGTGTTGCGGAATTTAGTATCGTTATTCTGCGTATCCCTTGGGGCATTTGTCTTTACAATTCCCTTATTATGGCTTCGTATGGATTCCTATTCCACCTGGTCTCTCTATCTGTCTCCGGTGGTTCTTCCGGTGTTACAAATCTGTTTTTTTATGTCGTTGGTGCTTCTTTTACTGTCCTTTTTCCCTTTTCTTTCCGGGGTGTGCAAAGGACTTGGATTCTTGATTCGGTTTGGGGTGAATTTTATGACTTATCTCGCTTCCTGGTCTGCTTCTATTATGGACATGGTGGAAACTGTTCCCAATGCGTTGAAATGGGTCGTTGCAGGTGTCGCGTTGATTCTTGCAGGGCTGTTGTTCTTTATGCCTTCCGAAAAGAAAACCACTTCCAGACGCAGAAAAAAACAGCGAATTCGCCAAGGGCTTTCCTTGGTTCTCTTTGCCGTCGCGTTACTTACCGCATATCAGGCTTCGGAATCTGTCTTTTCTAAGATAACGGTAGGAAACGTTGCTCCCTCCGAAGGGGTAATTCAAACGGCTTTTCTTGACGTGGGGCAAGGA
>JAZNDV010000048.1:0-9616 GCA_045588285.1 Eubacteriales bacterium | reverse complement strand
CCTGGTCGATGCAGGTAGGGGCATCTGCAACGTCGTAATATGCGCTTTCCCCGGTGACGGCATTAACCAAAACCACACCGCCGATATCTCTGCCCGACCAAAAACCGATGCGGTACTCCACCGTGGAAGCAACCCAGTAGGGTGCACCGTCATCATCGATTTCAAAAGATACGTCGGCAAAAATCTTTGTCGGATACCGAAAACGCAAATAACGATGAATATTGCGCATAAAGTATTCGCTTTCCGAATAGCGGATTCCTTCGTCCAAGCGGATCAGCGAGACTTCCTGGGTGGTCATATCCACGCGGAGATAGCCGGGAATTCCTTCGGACTGATTATACAGCCACTTGATTGCATCTCCGTATTTGAGGGGCGTTACCCGGACGGGAGAATCGTTATAATTGATTTGCGTATAATCGTTTGCGATCTCGAATTGAGAAACAAGGTCGCTCATTTCACCCAACTTCCGTTTTCCCAAAGCTTCGGAAGAATCCCGGTCTACTACCGGAATCTGAGACATACTCAATTCTGCCACGTCTTCGGTAAAATTTCCGTCCTGTATGGTGATCAAGTCCTTGTAGCGGGTGGCATTAAAAAGCTCTAATCCGACAACGTTAAAAATCCCGGAAAATACGATCATTAAAGCAAAAACGCCAACCAAGACGAGAACTGGAATCCCCAAAGATCTTACGGCGGTTCGGACCGAAAGAACAAATCGGACATTCTGTCCGGTTCTCAAATTTTTGAAAAAGGAAATCAAATTTCCGGTAAAATTCACCGCAACAATAACCAACAAGGACCAAAACAAAAACGTCCAAAATTGAGAGCTTCGTAAATTGATTGCAGGAAGTGCAAACCAGAATATCAGGAAAATAATGACGACGGAAATAAGCGCGCGCAACAAAATGGGCAATGTTTTTTTCAAAAAAATCAACTCCTATGCCGTTTTTCGACGTATTATTGAAAAAATCGTACTACATCTGAATATAGTATAACGGAAGATCTTGGATATTTATTGACATAAATTCAAAAAAAGGAAAAATTTTTCCAAACGGAAAACGATATTTTCAGTATTTCTCGAAAATTTTCCCTTATTCAACTCCTGTAAAAAAGAATTTGGCATAAAACAGAACAAAATCTTTCAAATTATCGACTTTAATTGACAAAAACAAAAAAATACTGTATAATGAAAAAAACATGAAACGGAAGGACGGTTCCATGGAAGAATTACAGCCCCTTTTCGATGCCGGAGACTCGGACGGTTTGGTTCAAATGGGAACCGAACTGTTCCGGCAAGGAAAAGAGCACGACGCCTTTGAATGTTACCGACTTGCCTGTAAATTGGGAAATGCAGTAGCCATGGGAAATTTAGGCTACTGTTATCAAAACGGTCGTGGGATCAAATCTGATCCTCGTTTGGCGGTATATTGTTTTGAGAGGGCAAGTGAATTGGGAGACCCGGGCAGCATGCTGAAATTGGGGGATTTCTACTTCCACGGGAAATACGGACTGAATAAAGACCAGCGCCGGTCGATAGGATATTATCTGAAAGCCTACGAAATCGCCGTTTCCGCGTCAGAACCGAACGAACGGTTGCTGGCGCAACTCTGTTATCGGATCGGAGTTTGCAAAAAAGACGGTTTGGGAACGGAGCAAAGTTATCAAGACGCTTACGAATACTTTCAAGCGGCGGCAGACCCCCCCGCCGCTGACGCAGATTACGGAGACCTGCAAGCCCAAAACCTTCTTCGGAAGGCGGAAGCAGGTATGACAGAATGCGAAACCTATTTTTAAGAAAAAAGAAGGTTTGATATACAATGGAAAAAAGAGAAAAAAATCACCCGGGGCTCTTTTGTACGATACTCTGTGCCTGTTTCATCTCCGTTGGGTTTTTACTCTTGTTTGCTGCCCTTTGGTTTACCCGAAGTTTTGGAGCAGAAGTAGGATTTGACGCCGTATTATTCACGCTGTTTTCCGATTTGAACGGCGTGGGAACAACGGTGGTATGGGAAGCGGTACTTCAGGTTTTTTTGCCCACGCTCCTTTGCTCCGGGACGACCTATTTCCTTTTCATTCACCTGCCGAAATTGATTTTCAAAGACAGTATCTCAAGAGAAAAATATTCTTTACTCCATCGGCTGATTGCCGCAGGGCTTTCGCTAACCCTTCTGATTTCTCTGACTTGGTATTCCGTCTGCAGAACCGGACTTGATACTTATATTGCAGCCCGAATGGATCAGACCACTCTCTTCGAAGATCATTACGTAGATCCAGACTCGGTAGAAATTACCTTCCCGGAAAAGAAACGAAATCTGATCTACATTTATCTGGAATCCATGGAAACCACCTATATGTCCATGGAAGAAGGAGGATCTTCCCCGGTCAACTATATTCCGGAATTGACCCAATTAGCGAAGAATAACCTAAACTTTTCCCAATCGGAAGGATTGGGCGGGGGAAGAACCACCACCGGTTCCACCTGGACCATTGCGGCTATGATTTCTCAAACCTCCGGATTACCTCTTTGCCTTCCCAACGGAATCTGGGATAACGGGTTGAATTATTATTCTCAAGTTCTCCCCGGCGTTACGTCTTTGACCGACATTCTCAGCGAAAACGGATACGATCAGACGCTGATGGTGGGATCGGACGCAAGTTTCGGGGGTCGAAGAGAATATTTTTCCCAGCACGGACTGGATCGCGTATACGACCTGTTTACCGCCCGGGAGGAGGGGTTGATCCCCTCAGATTACTGGAACAACTTCTGGGGATACGAAGATATGTATCTGTTCCAATATGCAAAAGAAAAACTGACCGAGATATCCCAGCGAAGCGACCCCTTTGCCTTTACCATGCTGACCGTAGACACTCATCACCCCGACGGATATCAGTGCACGTACTGTGACGCTCAATACGACGAATATTTTGCAGGAGAAGAACCGGGAAACAAACAATTTGCAAACGTAATTTCCTGCTCCAGCAGACAGGTGCAAGAATTTGTGGAATGGATCCGGGAACAGAACTTTTACGAGAATACCACGATTATTATCACCGGTGACCATCTGAGCATGAACAACACTTATCACAACGTACATACCGGCGAAGATTATACCCGCAGAGTCTACAACTGCGTTATCAACGCGCCCATCGATGCAGTTCAAGAAAAGAATCGAAATTTCACGACGTTGGATATGTTTCCCACCACATTGGGGGCAATCGGATGTGAGATCGAAGGAAACCGGCTGGGACTGGGAACAAACCTATTCTCTGACGAACAAACCCTTTGCGAGGAATTGGGATACGATTATCTTTGCAACGAGATCAATAAGATCTCTTACTACTATCAGAACAATTTCCTCTTAGGGAAAAAGAATTAAATACAGGGAAAGGCTCCTCGGATTGAGGAGCCTTTTTACGCTATGAAGAACAGCCTTGCGTTATATCGCGCCGTTCCAATTCCCCTTTGATCTCGGCTAAGACCCGTTTTTTATCTGCCGTCCAGGCAGGAGCAATAAGGAGTTCGGCGGAAGGATCTCCGGTAATGCGATGAACCGTTACCTGCGGAGGAAGAAGTGCGATCGCATCGCACACAAGAGAAACGTACTCTTGACGGGTCAAGAGGGGAAACGGTTCTTTTTCATATTCGCTTCCCAAAACAGAACCTTTCAAAATCTGCAGCATTTGAAGTTTAACACCGTCGGAATATTGACCGGCGTAGCGGACCGATTGAAGCATCTGTTCCCTCGTCTCCCCCGGAAGTCCGAAGATCAAATGGGTAATAACGGGGATTTTTCGGGCACGAAGGGCTTTGACTGCCGTCTCGTAAACGCCGTGATCATATCCCCGGTTCAGCCGAAGGGCAGTAGCGTCGTGGGAAGTCTGCAACCCCAATTCCACCCAAAGGGGTTTGATTCGGTTTAGTTCCGACAACAAGTCCAGAACCTCCTCAGGCAAACAATCGGGGCGGGTGGAGATGGACAGAACCGCAACGTCGGGATCTGTGATGGCTTCCGTAAAAAGATGACGGAGCGTTTCAACCGGAGCGAAGGTATTGGTATACGCCTGAAAATAGGCGATACAACGGCATTTTGACCATTTACGGGACAACCGTTCTTTTTCCTGTTTTATCTGTTCCGGGATCGAAAGACAGGGGGACGAAGCAAATTCGCCGCCTCCTTTGGAAGAACAAAACAAACACCCGGGGCCGCCGTTCTGCCGATTGGGGCAGGACAATCCGGCATTGAGAGACAATTTTACCAATTTTTCTCCGTAAGTTGATTTCAAATCGAAATCAAGGGTTCGGTAGCGTTGGCAAGGGGGCAACGGTTGGGTCACAGACTGGAGATCGGGAGCAAGAGGAGCTTTGACGGTGACCCTTTTTCCGGTAACCGGGTGAGAAAAAGACAACCGGGAACAATGCAACCCGTGTCGGTTCAAAACGCCGTCGTCTTCCTCTCCGTACAAAAAATCGGAAACGATGGGAGTTCCGATATAAGACAGATGGAGACGGATCTGATGGGTTCGTCCGGTATGGGGCAAGACCCGAAGCAAGGAAAGATTTCCATCGCTCTTTTCGGTAAAATATTCGGTGGCGGACGGCTTTCCCCGTTCGTCCACGACCCGCTTGACGGTGGCTTCTTCCGGACGGTAAATCGGAGCGTCAATGATCCCGTGATAAGACGGCTGACCGTGAACCAAGGCGTGATATTCTTTCAGAACCTTCCCTTCGGTCAATTGACGGCGGATCCGGTCATGGGCGTAAGCGTTTTTTGCAAACAGTACGGCTCCGGAAGTATTTGCGTCCAAACGAAGGACACAGCGGGAAACGAAGGTCTCCCCTTTTTCGTGATAATAGGCTGTCAATCCGTTTGCCAAAGTATCCTTTTCATGACCTTTCGATGGATGAACCGGTAAAAAGGGCGGCTTATTGAGAACGATCAGATCGGCATCTTCGTACAAGATCTCCAGAGGCATGGGGGTTTCTGCAAAACCGGAATCAGCACCCGCGTCTCCAACGGAAATACAGACCTGATCCCCGGATTTGACGATATCCCCCACGGTTGCCCGCTGTCCGTTAACGGCAATCCCGTCTTCCCTGCGTTTCAAATCAATCAGCAGGGCGGTAGACAAGTGCCATTTTGCCCGCAAAAAATCCTTGAGTTTTTTTCCTTCCTCACAGGAAGATACCGTCGCATACAACTTCCGTTCCAAGATCCACACCCCCTTCCATTTCTATCTCACATTATAGGAGATTATCATTTCTTTTTGCCGACGATTCTGTAATATTTTTCGCAACAATGATGCCATGTGCTTTAAGAAAACGGTTCTTTTGGGATCATGAAGAAAGAAAGTCGACACAAACAAACAAAAAATCAGCAACAAAACGACAAGAAATTATCTTGAACATATGTTATAATAAAAGTATAAGTCAATACAAAAGGAGCGATCATCATGCCAATTCAATATTCGGAAGAATTCAAATCCTTTTATCTTTCCACCCCGAACACATCTTACGTGTTTCACGTCAACGACGGTGGATTTTTGATTCACGATTATTACGGACCTGCCGTTCCGGTGTGTGATATGCGGGAATACTCCGGACGTCTTGCCCGGGGGCCGCAAAGCGCAGACGGAACGACCACGCCTTGCACCGCAGCAATGGAATACGGCTGCAACGGAACCGGTGATTTCCGGGTCAGCGCCTTGCAGATCCGAAACGCCGCCGGAAACGCTTCGACGGATATCCGATACGTATCCCACAAAATCTACGCCGGGAAACCGGAAATTCCCGGACAACCCTCTACTTACGGTACGGAAAAAGAAGTGAGCACTCTGGAAATCCTCACGGAAGATAAGGTAACCGGAGCAAAGGTGACGCTTTATTATTCCGTGTTTGAAAATTACGACGCAATGACCCGGAGAGCCGTGGTGAAAAACGATTCCGATTACGAAATGGATCTGGAACGAATCTACTCTCTTTGTTGTGAAATTCCCTTCGGGGATTGGGAGCTTTGCCATCTGTACGGGGAATGGGGCAGAGAACGGACCTTTGAGCGAACGGAGATTCCACACGGAACCATCTCCATTGAAAGCACAAGAGGAGCTTCCAGTCATCAGCAAAACCCCTTCATTGCTATCGTAGACAAGGACACCAATGAAGACACCGGGCACGCTTACGGATTCAATCTGGTCTATAGCGGAAACTTCTCCATTCAAACGGAACAAAGCGTTGACGGCGATATCCGGGTTATTATGGGAATCAACCCCAACGATTTCAGTTGGAAACTGGAACCCGGTGACTGCTTTGAAACTCCGGAAGCCGTTTCGGTCTATTCTGCCGACGGATTGGGCGGAATGAGCCGTACCTTCCATAAACTTTACCGGAACAATCTCTGCCGCGGTCCTTGGAAAACGGCAAAACGTCCGCTTCTCATCAACAACTGGGAAGGAACGTATTTTGATTTCGACGAAGAAAAGATCTACAACATCGCGAAACAAGCCGGGGAACTGGGCGTAGAAATGTTGGTTCTGGACGACGGTTGGTTCGGAGCCAGAAGCAGCGACAACGCCGCCTTGGGAGACTGGTTTGTAAACGAAGAAAAACTGAAGGGCGGATTGGGATTGCTTTCCGATCGAATTCACGCGCTCGGAATGAAGTTCGGCTTGTGGTTTGAGCCTGAAATGGTCAATCCGGACAGCGATCTTTACCGCACGCACCCAGACTGGTGTCTGCAGGTTGAAGGCCGGGAACTCTGCACCAGCCGGAATCAGTACGTATTGGATATGTCCCGCCAAGACGTCCGTGATTATCTGTTTGAATGTATTGATAACATCATGAAAAAAGCAAAGATCGAATACATCAAATGGGACTTCAACCGTTATCTGACCGAGGCAGGAAGCTGTCTTTTGCCCCCCGACCGTCAAAAAGAAATTTTCCACCGCTACGTTTTGGGTCTTTATTCCCTTTTGGATCGGTTATTGAAGGCATATCCCGATCTGCTTTTGGAAGGTTGTGCCAGCGGCGGCGGACGGTTTGACCCGGCGATGCTCTATTATTCCCCCCAATACTGGACCAGCGACGATACCGACGCCATCGAACGCTTAGATATCCAGTACGGTACGTCTATGTGTTATCCTACGTCTACCGTATCCTCCCACGTTTCCGCCTGCCCCAACCATCAGACCGGAAGAACCACTCCTCTGCAGACCCGCGCAGACGTAGCGTTGGCAGGAACCTTTGGATACGAATTGGACGTAACTACCATGTCCGACGAGGAAAAGGAAGAAGTCAAGGGACAAATTGCAGAATATCATAAATACTATGACGTCATTCACTTCGGCGAATTGTATCGCGTCATTCCTCCCAACCGGGAAGAATGTGCCTGGTGCTACGTTTCCGAAGACAAGAGCGAAGCCCTGTTGACCTTCGTTTGCGTGCGCAACCGTCCCCGGATCCGCCGCAGAACCGTTCAGTTCCGCGGATTGGACCCGAACAAGATGTACGTTGATCAAAACGGAACCGTCCGTCCCGGCAGCGTTTGGATGAATGCAGGGATCAACAGTCTGGAAATTATGAAAGACTATACGACCTTCAAGGTCTATCTGACCGAAGTAAAATAAGACTGAAACGCCCGAAGAAAGTGGATTCTTCGGGCGTTTTTGCGCTATAAAACACCGCCGGAGAAAAACTCCGGCGTTGAATTTTTTACAGATTTTTCAGATAATCGTGATTCTTTTTTACGTCTGCCCAAGTATGTCCCATCGGCATGGTTTCGTACATGAAGGGGCCCTTATAATCTGCCAATTCCAACGCAGATTGGAGAACTCTCCAGTTGATCTGTCCCTGCATGGGGAACTGATGGCGTTCATCGACGAAATCGTAATCGGAAATATGGGTGGTAACGATATATTTTCCGACCTTCTTAACGAATGCCGCATGATCTTCCCGCAAGAGATGGTTGACGTCAAAACAGATACGGAGATCCGGATTGGTTTCCATAAAGCGGAGCATTTCATCGGAATCCCGGCCCAAACAGGTGCGGGGAAGGTCTTCTACGCAAAGAACACAGCCGTTTTCTTTACAGATATCGGAAAGGATCTTCAAATGCTCGATGGCAAGCTGCATGTATTTTTCCCGTTCTTCGTCCTTGAGGGGTTCACGGCTGGGATGAATGACCATATGTTTAATGCCGGCTTTTCCGCAACCAACGATGAAAGGAACGTAACTATCCAAGCTTTCCTGCCAATCTTCCTCGTTATCCGCCGTAATATCAGAAAAGGGGTGTTTTCTCCAACTGATAGGAAGATGGAAGGACCAGACCTTAACGCCGGTCTTGGCTTCCCATTCGGGAACCTTTTCCCAGTTGGCAGGATCGTCAATGCCGCTGATCTCAACCAGATTTAATCCGGCTGCCGCGGCTCTTTCCAATTTTTCTTCCGTAAGAATACCGAAAGAAAGACCGGTTTTCCACATTTTACGATCTGTCATAACTTATATACCTCCCAAACCGAAGACATCGGTTTCGTTGATTTTATTATAGTCAAAAAAGCCTGATTTGTCAATGCTTTGATATAAAAAGTCACAAAAAAGAAAAGAACACGATGCAGAAGTTCCTTTTCCGGTGAAACAACCTCAAACTTAACAATAAATCGCTCTAAAGCCGCAGTCGGTTCGCTCATAATAAACTTCGCTGACATTCGGATCGGTGAAGATCGGTAACATCTCCCGAAAACCGTCGATCAGCTGATCGGACGTAACAAGCTCTGCGAGGGGAACCCAAAAAATTTCCCCTTCTCCCGAAGGTTTTAATTCCCCGGAAAATCGGTCTGCAGTGTAACAAAATACGATATAGCGTTTTCCGTCTTTGAGTTTATAAAACTCTTTAATTCCAAGAAAACGAGGATCTTCAACGGTCAGCCCGGTTTCCTCTTTCACTTCCCGAATTACAGATGGAGTAACGTATTCCCCTTGTTCTACGTGCCCGCCGGGGAAATTCCACCCCCGCCACGTGGGGTGATTGGTTTTGTTCTGCACCAGAACGTTGCCTTTTCCGTCGCAGATCATACACATATTGGTCAGTTCGACCTCTTCCGTTCTTCCCATATTCTTCTCCGATCAAAAACAAAAAGGATTGGGGACTTGTTCTGTACCGAATACCTTAACAGCCATACGATACATGGCTTTTGCGTGAATTCGGTCGTGCCAAAGAAAACGGCGCAATACTTTACGCAGAGACCAAAATTCTCCGTAACTGCCTTCTTTTGCCGGACGATTCAAAAAATCGGGATCCCTTTCAAGCATTTCAAAACCGCGTCTACGACACTCATAGATACTGCCGGAATTGTCGGCGTCCACATTAATTTCCGTAAAATAATAGGCGTTTACGTTTTTGGTATGTGTATACATTTCCTCTGCAGTGCGGGGCGCCGTGCCGTAAAAGGTCTTTCTTTCGGGAGCGAACGGAACGCCTTTGTTCGGGATAGAGTCATAAAGCGCAAAAAAATCCTCTGCCGATTTCAGGGCAAGAAGCTTTAAGCTTTCGTAGCGCTCTTTTGTAAGAGGAGCAAGCTCGCAATGGAAGATCGCATCAGAATCTGCGTCGCTTATATTAAGCTC
>JAZNDV010000047.1:0-10956 GCA_045588285.1 Eubacteriales bacterium | reverse complement strand
TGGATTCTCTTTTCTCTTTGAGGACTTTTACAAGATTAATAATAGATACTGCAAAATCCATGGATTGTGATCGGAGTTTGGATTCGGACATTATATACACCTCACTTTAACCAATATTATATCATGTATTAGCAAATGTTTCAATAGTGAAGTTGCGGCAAGCCGCAGTGAAGTTTGGGTTATCGCCCAAGTGAAGTATTGCGCCTGCGGTGCAATGTGAAGTTAAGTGTTCCGCATCTTATCGTGCGAAGCGCACTTCACGAGGCGTAGCCTCACTTCACGTCCGAAGGACACTTAACGTTCCGTGCAAGCGGAACATTTAGTTCAAAAAACGCACCTTTGTCTTGGTAGACAAAAGTGCGTTTTTTGTTGGCTGGGGAATAGGGATTCGAACCCCAACAAACAGAGTCAGAGTCTGTCGTGCTACCCTTACACAATTCCCCAATATTTGATTTTGCCCCGTTTAGGACTTGAATATTATACCACATCTTTCGGTCGTTGTCAACGGCGTTCACAAAATGTTCAAAGGTTTGAACGGATTATTTTTGGGCCGCAATCTTTTTCTAAAAACACGGCGAAATCTCTTGCGGAAATTTGCCTTTTGTGGAGTGGGAAACCCGATAAAAAGATTCCTTGCTTACTTCTTTTTTACAATAAAGTGGCTTTTTACCTGATATTTCGCAGTTTTCTCTCAAAACCCCTTGACAAACAAAGGGAAATGTGCTATAATTTTATACATATTGGTAGAGGCGCATCTCGTCATCAGTATTTTGTCCGTAAAAACGCTTGTCCACAGCGGGGCAAAAGAAAGGGACAGGTGCCGAAGACGATCCCCGGAACAGGATCGGTCTGGCAATGGGAAATAAGATTCCCCTTGTTGTCGCAGCAATGCGGAGCGCTATCCGAAAACAGAATAACCCGGTGCGGAATTTCCGCCGCCGCTTATTTTCGTGATGGTTTGCCGCAGTTTGCGCAAACCGTCATTTTATTTTATGAAAAGGAGTTTTCCTTATGAACGAAACGATTTTCCAAGGAGTTGCCACTGCCATCGTTACCCCAATGACGAAGGAAGGAGTGGATTATTCCGCCTTCGGCCGCCTTCTTGATTGGCAGATCGCGGAAGGGGTCAATGCCCTCGTCATTGCCGGCACCACCGGAGAAGGTTCCACGTTGACCGATGAAGAACACCGGGAAGTTTTACGCTTTGCCGTGGAAACGGTTCATGGCAGAGTTCCCGTCATTGCCGGTACCGGTTCCAACGATATCGCCTACGCCATCGACCTGACCGAGCACGCCTGTAACGTCGGTTGTGATGCCATGCTCGTAGTCACTCCCTATTACAATAAGGCGACCCAGAAGGGGTTGATTCGTTCTTTCTCCGATATTGCTGATGCATCTACCAAGCCTTTGATTTTGTATAACGTTCCTTCCCGTACCGGTTGCAATCTGTTGCCCAAAACCTGTCTGGAACTGTCCGATCACCCCAACATTTCCGCCATCAAAGAAGCCAGCGGAAACATTTCGCAGATCGCTGAACTTGCTTCCCTCGTTCGCGGAAAGATGGACATTTATTCCGGGAATGACGATCAGATCGTTCCGGTCATGTCCTTGGGTGGAAAAGGCGTTATTTCGGTACTTTCCAACGTCCTTCCCCGGAAGACGGTAGAAATGTGCGACGCCTTCTTTGCCGGAAACATTGCCAAGAGCCGGGAATTGCAGCTGGACCTGTTGCCTTTGGTCAACGCCCTGTTTTGTGAAGTAAATCCCATTCCTGTCAAGGCGGCGATGGCTGCCATGGGCTTCGGTGAAAATTATCTCCGGTTGCCCCTGACCCCGATGGAACCTCAAAACGAAGCCGTCCTTCTTTCCCTGATGCGGGAACAAGGACTGAAGGTCTGAGAGGAGATACGGTATGTCGTGTGAAATTTTAGTCTACGGCATGGGGGGACACATGGGGCGGGAAGTCGCCGCTTTGACCCTTGCCGGATACCGGGGCTCCTCGTTGGCGTGCGGTGTGGACGTGAACGGATTCGACGGTAACGCCGTTTGCCATTCGTCTTTAGACGACGTTACGGAAAAATGCGATTGTATCATAGATTTTTCCCACCATTCCGCTACGGAAACCCTTTTGAATTATGCGGTGAAAAAAAATCTTCCCGTGGTTCTCTGTACCACCGGTCATACGGAGGAAGAGAAGGCTGTGATTAAAACAGCTGCCGAAAAGATTCCCGTATTTTTATCTGCCAATATGTCCGTGGGCATCGCTCTCTTGGTGGAACTTGCCAAAAAGACCGCCGCCGCCCTGCCCGATGCGGAAATTGAGATCGTAGAATCCCATCACGACCGGAAATTGGACGCTCCCAGCGGAACGGCACTTTTGATCGCCGAAGCTCTGCGGAAAGTCCGGGGCAAAGTCCCCTTTGTTTGCGGACGGCAAGGCCAGGCAAAGCGTACGAAGGAAGAGATCGGCATTCATTCCCTGCGTATGGGAAACGTGGTTGGGATCCACGAAGTGATCGTTGCCACCAACAATCAGACCGTTACCCTGAAGCACGAGGCTCACAGCCGTGCGCTCTTCGCGGAAGGCGCCGTTGCCGCCGCGGAATTCCTGGTGGGGAAACCTGCCGGAATCTACGATATGAATTCTATGTTATCCGAATAAGGAGTTTATTATTATGTTAAAAGTATTGAAATTCGGCGGTTCCTCTCTGGCAGACGCGGAACAGTTCCGCAAAGTTGCCGCCATCGTTAAGTCTGACCCTGCCAACCGCTACGTTGTGGCTTCTGCCCCCGGAAAGCGTTTCCCCGACGATATTAAGGTCACCGACCTTTTGTTGGAATGTTACCGCCTTGCCCGGAAAAAGGAATCCATTGACGAGCCCTTCGCAAAGATTGAAGAACGTTTCCGGGGAATTATTGCCGATTTAGGTATGAATCTTTCTTTGGAATCGGAATTTTCCACCATTCGTCTGGTGATCAAAAACCGCGCCAGCCGGGACTACGTTGCGTCCCGGGGAGAATACCTCAATTCCATGATCCTTGCGGAATACCTCGGTTACTCCTTCCTCGATGCGGAAGATGCCATTTTCTTTACCGATGAAGGAAATCTTGATTTCGCCCGTACCGACGAATCCCTCGAGGTGCTTCTTTCCGAGGCGGATCGGGCGGTTATCCCCGGTTTTTACGGCTCTATGCCCAACGGTACCGTCCGCACTTTCTCCCGGGGCGGTTCCGATATTACCGGTTCTATCGTTGCCCGGGCGTCCCATGCGGATCTTTACGAAAACTGGACGGACGTTTCCGGAATGCTCATGGCAGACCCCCGGATCGTCAATAACCCCGAACCCATTCCTTGCATCACGTATCGGGAACTGCGGGAACTTTCCTACATGGGTGCCAGCGTCATGCATGAAGATGCCATTTTCCCCGTTCGGGAAGCGGGAATTCCCATCAATATCCGCAATACCAACTGCCCCGAAGCCCCCGGTACCATGATCGTCGCTTCCGACGAAAAGGCAAGCAAACCGCCCCATCACGTCACCGGGATTGCCGGAAAGAAGGGATTTTCCGCCATTCACGTGGAAAAATCTATGATGAACGGGCAAAAGGGATTTGGCCGCCGAATGTTACAGGTGTTGGAAGAATACGGCATCAACTTTGAACATATCCCTTCCGGGATCGATACCATGTCCGTCGTTGTGAATACCGCGGAGTTGGAAAAAGAACGGGAAGCCGTAATTAAAGCTCTGCAAAAATCGATTTCTCCCGATAAGATCGATATCGTGGAAGATCTTGCCATGATTGCCGTCGTCGGCCGCGGTATGGTTCGTGCCCACGGTACGGCGTACCGAGTGTTTAAGGCGTTGGCAAGTGTGGATATCAACGTCCGAATGATCGACCAGGGCTCCAGCGAATTGAACATTATCGTCGGCATCAACGCAACCGATTATGAAAAAGCCATTGATGCGATCTACAAAGAATTTGTGAAGTGATTTTATGATTTGTTCAAACCTTTCTTCGGTCAACGGCGTTCTCCATTTCAACGGAAGAGATACCCTTTCTCTTGCAAAAGAATTCGGAACGCCTCTCTATCTCATGGATGAAGATCGGATCCGGGAAAATTGCCGTATCTATCGGACTGCTATGTTGGAATCTTTCGGAGAAAACGCGATGCCGTTGTATGCCGGAAAAGCCTGCTCCTTTACTGCCTTGATCCGTATGATCAAAGAGGAAGGATTGGGGTTGGACGTAGTCTCTTCCGGGGAAATCGCCACCGCTGTCAAAGCAGGTTTTCCTATGGAAAACGCCTATTTTCACAGCAATAATAAAACCGATCGAGACATCGCCTATGCGATTGATTGCGGGATCGGATATTTCGTTGTTGACAACGAGGAAGAAGTGGAAGCGGTCAACCGCATTGCAGGGGAGAAGGGTATTCGGCAAAAAATTCTCCTTCGCCTGACCCCCGGAATCGACCCTCATACCTACGCCGCCGTTGCGACCGGAAAAGTAGATTCGAAATTCGGCTCTGCCATCGAGACGGGACAGGCTGCAAAAATCACCGAATTTTCCCTTTCCAAAGAGAATATTGATTTGGCTGGATTCCATTGCCACGTAGGGTCTCAAGTCTTCGATTCAGACGTATTTTTGCGGGCTTCGGATATCATGTTGGAATTTATTGCCGAAATGAGAGATCGTTTCGGTTATATCGCAGAGATTCTCGATCTCGGCGGCGGTTACGGTGTCCGCTACGTGGAGTCTGACCCCGCCATTGATATCCCCGCTAATATCGCCCAGGTTGCCGCCGCGGTCAAAGAAAAATGCGAAGCCCTCACTCTGCCTTTGCCTGCCGTTCGCATGGAACCGGGTCGGAGCATCGTTGCTGATGCGGGACTTACCCTTTATACTGCAGGAACGGTTAAGAAGATCCCCGGATATAAGAATTACGTCTCCGTGGACGGCGGCATGACCGATAACCCCCGGTTTGCGCTCTACGGCTCGTCCTATACCGTTCTTAACGCCGGAAAACTAAACGAACCTCAGGATTTTGAGTGTTCCGTCGTCGGTCGCTGTTGCGAAAGCGGTGATATTATTCAGGAAAACGTCAAATTGTCTTCTTCTGTTTGCCGCGGCGATATTATCGCCGTTTGTACCACCGGAGCGTATAACTATTCCATGGCGTCCAATTATAACCGGATTCCCCGTCCTGCCGTAGTTATGGTCTCCCAATCCGGGAAAAACGCAACTCTCGCCGTCCGTCGGGAAACCCCGGAAGACGTGTTAAGGTTGGATATTTGACGATAGTGTACTATTCTTTCTTTTTGCGAAAAGAAAGGCTAAATTCGGTGCAATCCTTGCGTCACGGAAGAGAATATAAAAAACTGCTCCTCACGAGAATTCGTGAGGAGTTTTGGCTTTTCTCTGCCTGCTTTCTTTTCTTCCGAAAAGGAAGTAGGACTTAGCAACCCTCGGAACAGTTTCCGTTTTTATTGGGCGGGAAGAATTGGTCCAGCGGGAATTCCATTTGTCCGAACAACCCGCAAGGATCTTGTTCGTCGGGGAAGCAGCTTTCCTTTTCGGGGATACAGAAGTCGCAGGCGGGAATCAGCAACTGAACTTCCCGCATCAACCGAACGATGGAGAATAACCCTAAAGTCACGTACAGCCGGCGGCAACCTTCCCGGTCACACAAGTCGTTTTCAAAATAGGAATTGATATACCCTGGAATGGAAGAGATATCAACGGTGTCGCAGCCGCAACGGTCACAGGGATCGCTGATATGGGCGGCAAGAATGATGGGATCGAGAACTTCCACCGTTGCCCGGGGACGGTTGCTTCTCACTTCCAGATTGCGGTCGCAGCTCTGGGGTGCGTATTCCGAGGTGAAGATCCGCGCTCCGCCTTCGCTTCCGTAAAGAATCGTTTTTTTGTTGAAAGCAACGCAGCCTTCGATCCGTTGGGGACGCCCTTTCCCCTGACATACGTCAAAGGATACCCGGATAAAGAATTGAATATCAACGGTGTAAAATCCGTTATTGAACGCCAGAGGTTCTACGTCTATGTAGGACCATAAAATCTCTGCCTGCCCCGGTTTTACGCTGGAGGCGTTTTCCAGGATCTCCTGATCTTGATCGGATAAATAAACCCGAAGGTCCTGCATGCAATCCCGGTCTTTACAGCAATCGTAGATCCGATCTACGTTCACGCAAACGGCCTCCCGGAATTCCGACGCAGGGGTAGTATTTCTGTTTGTCGGCATTTCCCTTGATTCCTCCTTGAATCATAATGGCAAATCCAAAGTTTGCTCATTCCATTTATATGTCTTTTCCTCGTTTTTGTGCATAAAAAACGGAGCGAGACACAGGTCTCACTCCGCTTTGCGTTATTTTAAGTCTATTTTTTGGTTTCTTCTACTGCGTGATGGCTTACGTGGTAGGAATAGATGATGGAGCAAAGCATTGCAGGGAAGAAACCCAACAGCAGATAGATGCCGAAGGGTTCGATCTTGATTACGGAAAGTAATTTGTCGGTTCCGAAAGCGAAAAGGGAACAAATCACGAAATTATACAGAAAATACAACAATAGATTCTTTTTCATTCCGATATAGTTTCCAATTGCTCCAATCCCTTGCATCAAAAGGTGCATTGCCGTGCCCAATACTACCGTAATTCCCGAAAAAATCAATACTTGAATAAAGGACATCGCAGGGATATAGGTTTGATGATAATAGAAGTTATAAGGAAATAAAACGGCAGTGATCCAATAGGCACCTACACAGATGATCCAGCAGAGAATGGTGCGTAATTTGAACAGTTCCTTCATAATTGGTAATCCTTCTCTGAAAATGCTGATTGATTATTGACAGTATACCATATTTTCAGGGAAATGTCAAGAGCGGAATGGCGAATCGAATCCCTATTTGACTTTATTTGCCGAACTTGCGCTGGAAGAATTTCACGATTTCTACTACGGGGATCACGAGGAGCGCCAATCCCATTGCCGTGAAGTATTCTGCCATGGAAACGGTGGTAAATTCAAAGATGTTCTTGAGGAAGGGGATATAGATGACGGCAGTGGTTAAAATCAAAGAAGCCAGCATCGCTCCGAAGAGAAGCATATTGTGGCTCTTGAGGGCGAAAATGGACTTTCTCTGCGACCGCATGTTGAAGGAATGGAAGATTTCCGCCATGGACATGGTCAAGAATGCCATCGTAACGCCGTGTTCCGGATCTCCGTGGGATTCTACGATCCCGAGGAAATAAGACGCCAGCGTCAGAATGGAAACCAAAAGTCCTTGGTACACCACGTCTACCCCTACGCCGCCGGAAAAGATCCCTTCGTTGGAATTTCTGGGTGCCCGGTTCATAATATCGGGTTCGCTCTTTTCCACACCTAGCGCGAGGGCGGGGAAGGTGTCGGTGATTAAGTTGATCCACAGAATGTGAATTGGGTGCAGGATCGTAAATCCGAGGATCGTTGCGGTGAAGATGGAAATTACTTCACTCAGGTTGGACGCCAAAAGGAACTGAATGGCTTTCCGGATATTGTCGTAGATCTTCCGCCCTTCTTCTACCGCAGTAACGATGGTGGAGAAATTATCGTCCGCAAGGATCATATCCGCAACGTTTTTCGTAACGTCGGTTCCGGTGATCCCCATGCCGATGCCGATGTCCGCACTCTTAATGGAAGGAGCGTCGTTAACTCCGTCACCGGTCATGGCGGTGACTTTGCCCTTTGCTTTCCACGCTTTTACGATGCGAACCTTGTGTTCCGGCTGAACCCGGGCGTAAACCGAGTATTTTTCAACGATGGTTTCAAATTCCGCTTCGGGAATCTCGTCTAACTGAGCTCCGGTGATCGCCTGGGAAGCGTCGGAGAGAATATTCAATTCTTTGGCGATGGCGATGGCGGTATCAATATGGTCGCCGGTGATCATCACCGGACGGATTCCTGCAGAACGGCATTTTTCAATAGCGGCTTTGACTTCGGGGCGGACCGGGTCGATCATTCCGGTCAGTCCAACGAAGGTAAGGTTCTGTTCCAAATCTTCCGGTTCGTAAGAGGAAGGCTCCGTTGCGTGAGGTTTCATTGCCAGGGCTAAAACGCGCAGAGCACGGTCGGACATTTCCTTTTGAGCGGCAAGAATTTCGTTTTTCAGTTCTTCCGTTAAAGGAACTCGGGTTCCGTTCTTCAGTGCCGTAGTACAATGGGAAAGAATAATATCCGGTGCTCCTTTTGTGTACTGAACGATACCCCCCGCCGTTTTGTGAACGGTGGACATCATTTTTCTTGAAGAATCAAAAGGAGCTTCGCCGATGCGGGGAGATCCTGCCTTCAAGTCGGGTTTTTTCAGATTCAGACTTGCGGCGTAGTTGACCAATGCACATTCCGTCGGTTCTCCTTCGGTGCCGTGTTCAGTCCATTCTGCATCGGAACAAAGGGCCATACCCTCTGCCAACAATGCTTCGTTTTCGCCGTAATGATCTACGACGGTCATTTTGTTTTGGGTCAGTGTTCCGGTCTTATCGGAGCAGATAACTTGGGTACAGCCGAGAGTTTCTACGGCGGTCAGTTTCCGAATGACGGCGTTGCGCTTGGACATTTTGGTAACGCCGATGGAAAGCACAATGGTAACGACCGTTGCCAATCCTTCGGGAATCGCGGCGACTGCAAGGGAAACGGCGATCATAAAGGTGTCAAGCATCATCATCCAGTCGATGGAACTTCCCGTGAAGATAACGCCCCAGTCTTTGAGAATGGTGAAAGCGAAAATGAATACGCAGATTCCCAGGACCAGCCAGGTCAGGATCTTGCTCAGCTGAGCAAGTTTCTTTTGCAGCGGAGTTTGTTCCTCTTCTGCCTGAGAGAGGGCAGAGGCGATCTTGCCCATTTCCGTTTCCATGCCGATGGCAGTAACCACGGCTTTCCCGCGGCCGTAAACCACGGTGCTGCCCATATAAGCCATGTTTTTCCGGTCGCCCAAAGGACAGTCTTTTCCGGTTTTCGGCAGCACGTCAGCCGTTTTGGTGATGGCGTTGGATTCCCCGGTCAAAGCGGCTTCTTCTACCTTCATGGAAGCGGAGTCCAATATCCGCACGTCTGCGGGAACTGCGTCGCCGGCTTCCAAAAGAATAACGTCACCTACGACCAAGTCTTCACTCTTGACGTGAATCATTTCCCCGTCCCGCAAAACTTTTGAGGTCGCGGCGGTCATTTCTTTTAATGCTTCCAACGCTTTTTCCGCTTTGCTTTCCTGGACTACGCCTAAGATTGCGTTCAGCAGAACAACAAACAGAATAATGACGGTGTCCGTGGGAAACTCCGGTTCGGGACCGAGGAAGGAAGTGACCCCCGAAATCAACGCCGCTGCCAGCAAAATGATGATCATTGGGTCGGTCAGCTGATTAAAGAATCTCATTAAAAGAGAAACCTTTTTCCCCTCAGCCAGCTTGTTCTTACCGGTTCCAAGTTCTGCGGCACGCTGAGAAGTAAGTCCGTTTTCGGTGGAATTCACTTCTTTGAGTACCGACTGCGTGGTTTCAAAATAGTGTTTCATTTTCACAAACCTTTCTTTCGTTTATGTAAATATTTTCTCTCTCAAAACAAAAAGACCTTTGCAGTACTTTTTCATACTGCAAAAGTCTCGCGTGATACGTTGCAGTATCTGCAAACCGGGATAAAAAATATCCGTACTGACGGTTTGCAAAAGAACCAGGCGGTTCCCAGCTACTCCCTTTTACCGTATTATTTTACCATTTCTTCCAATGTTTGTCAAGAGGATTTGGTGTCAAACTCTTGAATTTTCCGTTAAATTGTGGTATACTGGTAAAAAAGCGAGAAAAGATTTCCATTGACACTATTATATGAAGATTAAAAAACGTTTATACGGAGGATCTTATGAACACTTTTAATTCCGTTACCGCTCCTTTGTTGGCTTGGTTTTCCGAACATGCCCGTACCATGCCTTGGCGGGACGATCCGACTCCGTATCACGTTTGGATCTCGGAGATCATGCTTCAACAGACCCGGGTTTCTGCCGTGATCCCTTATTACCAACGGTTTTTGACTGCCCTTCCCACTCTGTCCGACCTTGCCGCCTGCGACGATGAAAAATTGATGAAACTGTGGGAAGGGCTCGGATATTATTCCCGCGCCCGGAATCTGAAGAAAGCGGCAATCAAAATCGTGGAAGAATTTGACGGCGTTTTCCCGTCCGATTACGGCGAGATCCGTTCTCTCCCCGGCATTGGGGATTATACCGCCGGAGCGATCTCTTCCATTGCCTTCGGAAAACCCGAACCTGCCGTGGACGGAAACGTTCTCCGGGTCTGGTCTCGTATCACGGGGGATTTTTCCGATATTATGGCAGAACAGACCCGAAAGACCTGCCGTGAACTTTTGCGCACTTCCATGCCGGAAGGAAAAACGTCCGAATATACGCAGGCACTTATGGAGTTAGGAGCCACCGTCTGTTTGCCCAACGGTGCTCCCTTGTGTGATCAATGCCCTGTTTCTTGTTATTGTGTTGCAAAAAAACATGATTTAATTGATCGTCTCCCCGTCAAAACGAAGGCAAAACCCCGGCGGATCGAACACCGTACCGTATACTTCTTTTTCTACGACGGCAAGGTGGCGTTGCGCCGGCGTCCCAAAAAGGGACTTCTTTCCGGTCTGTGGGAATTCCCCAACGAACGCACGGATTTTGATCTCTCTTCTTGGGATATTTCCGGTAGAGAAGAACCTTCGTTCGGTTCTGGAAAACACGTGTTTTCCCATATCGAATGGCATATGGACTCTAAAGTTTACGCCCTTTCTTCCCCCGTCCTTCCTTCCGGGTTCGTATGGGTTTCTTCTGAGGAATTGAAATCCGATTACGCCGTCCCCGCAGCCTTCCGGGATTTTATCCCAGCCGTCCTGCAACGGCTTCCATGAATGTAAAATGCAGAATTCAAAATG